>CBDUAS010000193.1:0-7264 GCA_965365185.1 uncultured bacterium
CGCTGCCGGGCGAGTTGGGCCTGGCGCTCCTCCTCGGTCATGGGCTCGAGCTGGAACGCATACCGCACCACCTCGCCACGAATGCGCTCGTGCATCTCCTGGTACATGTCGAACGACTCGCGCTTGTACTCCACCAGCGGGTTACGCTGGCCGTAGCCGCGAAGGCCGATGCCTTCCTTGAGCCGGTCGAGCGCGTACAGATGTTCTTTCCAGCGGGCGTCGGTGACCTGCAGGCAGATCCAGGTTTCGAACTGCGGCATGACCTCGCCGATGCGATCGACCTTGTCCTGGTAGCGCCGCTGGATCGCCTCCCGCAGACCGTCGCGGATCTCACCGATGCCGTCCTGCTCGAGGTCGACGGGGATCTCCTCCGGCGGCAGGCCGAAGAAGTGCGTGAGCTGCGTCTTGAGCTGATCGGTTTCCCAGTCCAGCGGGTCCTTTTCCGGATCGCAGTGGGTCTCCAGCAACCAGTCGAGGATCTCTTCGGCGGTCTCCAGGATGAACTTGCGCGGCGCTTCCTCCTCGTCCATCTGCTCGTGCCGCATGCTGTAGATGACCTGACGCTGTTTTTCCATCACGTCGTCGTACTCGAGCAGGTGCTTGCGGGTCTCGAAGTTGCGTCCCTCGACCTGCCGCTGGGCGCGCTCGATGGCGCGGGTCACCATGCGGTCCTCGATGGGGACGCCTTCCTCCATGCCCAGCCGCGACATCAGCCCCTGGAGCCGGTCCATGCCGAAGATGCGCATCAGGTCGTCTTCCAGGGAAAGGAAGAACTGAGACGAGCCCGGATCGCCCTGCCGCCCGGTGCGGCCACGAAGCTGGTTGTCGATGCGCCGCGCCTCATGGCGCTCGGTGCCGAGCACGTGCAAGCCGCCGACATCCGTCACGCCTTCGCCGAGCACGATGTCGGTGCCGCGACCGGCCATGTTGGTGGCGATGGTGACGGCGCCCTGCTGCCCGGCGAGAGCAACGATCTCCGCCTCCTTCTCGTGGTGCTTGGCGTTGAGCACGACGTGCTTGATGCCGCGACGGCCGAGCATCGTCGACAGCTTTTCGGATTTTTCGATCGACGTCGTGCCCACCAGTACCGGGCGACCCGTCTCGTGTTGATCGGCAATCTCTTCGACCACCGCCTTCCACTTCTCCGGTTCGGTGCGGAAGATCACGTCCGGCATCTCGTCGCGGATCAGCGGCCGGTTGGTCGGAATCGCGATGACCTCGAGCTCGTAGATCTTGTCGAACTCCGCCGACTCCGTCATCGCCGTACCGGTCATGCCGGAGAGCTTGTCGTACATACGGAAGAAGTTCTGAAAGGTGATCGTCGCCAGGGTCTGGTTCTCACGCTCGATCTTGACGCCTTCCTTGGCCTCGACCGCCTGGTGCAGCCCGTCGCTCCAGCGCCGGCCGGGCATCATGCGACCGGTGAACTCGTCGACGATGATCACCTCGCCGTCCTTCACGATGTAGTCGCGATCCCGCTTGAAGAGCGCGTGCGCCTTCAACGCCTGCTGCGCGTGGTGTACCAGGTCCATGTTGGCGGCGTCGTAGAGGTTTTCGACGCCGAGTAGCTTCTCGAGATGCGCGACGCCGTCCTCGGTGAACGCCGCCGAGCGCTTCTCCTCCTCGATCTCGAAGTCGCGGTCCTGCTTCAGCGCCGGGATCACCCGATCGATCTTGTAGTAGAGCTCGGTGGACTTCTCAGCCGGCCCGGAGATGATCAGCGGCGTACGCGCCTCGTCGATGAGGATCGAGTCGACCTCGTCGACGATGGCGTAGTTGTGGACCGGCTGCACCATGTCCTGGCTGCGGAACTTCATGTTGTCGCGCAGGTAGTCGAAGCCGTACTCGTTGTTGGTGCCGAAGGTGATATCGGCGGCGTAGGCGGCGCGCCGGTCCTCGTCGGGCATGTCGTGCTGGATGGCCCCTACCTTCAGGCCGAGCTGCTCGTATAGCGGTCCCATCCACTCCATGTCGCGGCGCGCCAGGTAATCGTTGACGGTGACGAGGTGCACGCCCTTGCCCTCGAGGGCATTGAGGTACGCGGGCAGCGTGGCAACGAGCGTCTTGCCCTCGCCCGTGGCCATCTCGGCGATCTTGCCCTCGTGCAGCACCACGCCGCCGATGAGCTGCACGTCGTAGTGGCGCATGTTGAGCGCCCGCTTGCCGGCCTCGCGGGCGGCAGCGAAGACCTCGACCAAAAGGTCGTCCAGCACTTCGCCGTCGGCCAGCCGATTGCGAAACTCCTCGGTCTTGTAGCGCAGGTCGGCGTCGGAGAGCTTCTCCATCGCCGCCTCGAGGTCGTTGATCGGGCCGACATAGCTCTCCCGGATGCGCTTGAGCTCGCGGTCGTTGTGGGTGCCGAAGACCTTGGTGAGAACGCTGTTGAGCATGGCCTGCTGACTGGCGCTGGAAAGCCCCCGAGGTGCTCGGATCAGGGGGAGGGGAGTGGCGACCGGCGATGCGAACACTGCGCAGATCTCGCGGGTCCGGCCGGAGCCACCACGGATACGACTCCGGACATCGTAGCAGCCGCGTTGCGCGGCGGTAAACTGCGCCTCCCGCGCCCGCGCCAATCATCGACCGATCGGGCCGTTGCCCAGTGGGTTGCGCGCCTTGTGCCCCGGACCTGGGCGTGGCGCAGGAGATCTTGGCGCGGGGCAGTCGTACCCGCTCAGTCCTGCTTCTCGTTGGTTACCAGTTGCTCGAGCAGCCAGGCGACGCCGTCGGTTTCGCCAGCGGCCTGGCGGATGTCGGCCATCCGTGCCTGCACCAGGAAGTTGGTGATACCGCCCTCGAGGAGGCCCGCCGCGGGGCCCACTTCGTAGTACACACCGACCCAGGCATCGGCGTCCATTTCGGTGAGCGTGGGCCCGTAGGTAGCCATGACTTCGGCCGTCTTCTGCTTCAGGTCCGTCAGGTGCTCGGCGTAGACGGCGAGCTGTTCCTGAGTGCTCTCCTTCATTCTCCGGCGCAGCGATGGCGCCGTTGCGGCCGGCTCGCTGCCCGAGGGTGCCACGTCGCTGACGACCTGATACGCCAGATTGAGTCGCGCCGACTTGCGGAAGAGCACGCCGTAGCCGGGCACGTACTGGTACGACGAATCGCCCCGCAGATACCGGGCCTGGTCGTAGGTGGCGAACCAGACTTCGTCGCTGCCCTCCGCCTGCAGCGAGGTGTCGATGATCTCCGCCATGATCTTCAGCTCCATACCCATATTGCCCGAGACCTCCGCCTGCCCTTTGTTCATCTGGACGGCGGCCAGATTTTCGTCCCGATTGGTCCCGGTGAGCTGACCGCGCCGGGCGGTGACGGTAACCGTCTCGGACTCCCCGCCGCCGAAGTCGGCGATGAAGGTGATCGACTCCTCGGGAGCAGCACGGTTCAGCGTGCTGCCGTACTGGGCGACGACGTGGCGTAGAGCTTCGGCGAGCAGATCCCGATACTCGGCGGACCACTGCTCCCAGGCCGCCTGACGCTGCTCGAGCTTCTCACGCTCTTGTTCCAAGGCCCTCTCCGCCTCACCGGCGGCGCGCGCCTCGTCCGGCTGTGGGGCCGCAGCGGCGCGCCGTGCTTCGTCGACCAGAACGTTCAGCTCGGACACCCGTCCGTCGGTTTCCTCCGAATACAGGAACGAGAGACCCCTCGGCCTGACGCGCCACTTCAACGTGAACAGGTAGCCGTACCCCTGCATGTAGAAGCCCGTCACGTCACGGCTTCCGATGCTGAACACGCCGTCGCCCGCGCCGGCGAACGTCCACACTGTGGCGCCGGAATCACCTGCGTCGTAAACGTAGGCGCCACGCACGCCTGCCGCTCCCGCCTCCAACTTCAGGGCATCCGGAAGCTCCGGCGACTCGACCTCGCCCAGGGCCGTGCTGACGATGCGCTGCATGATGCGGATGTCCTGCGGAAGCTGGGCGCCTGGGGAACTTGCGCTCCAGCTGGACCCGGCAATCACATAGGCCGGTGCATCGCCCGTTCGGCGGGCGGGATCCTGGCCCGCCACTGCCGTCTGCGCCGTCGCAGTCGCGAGCGAGAGGGCGAGGACCGCCGTCGTCAGGGCCAGTACCCGCATCGCGCCGTGGTTTCCACGAATCTCGTACTTCCTCATCGCCGTCACTCCTCGTCGCCCGGTCCTCGCTGCACCAGCGAAGCCAGGATCGTGTTCATCCGTTGTAGTTCCGCCCCGGTGATCGCACCCAGTTCGTCGATCGCCGAGAAGACCAGCCCCAGCTCGTTCTCGTGCTGCCGCTCCAGGTCGGTGAAGGCAGTGTCCACGATGCCGCGGAGCTGCTGGTTCATCGCCAGCCCCTGCTCCTGCATGCGCTCGTCGATGGTGGCCATCAACAGGCGCCGATCTTGCTCGCTCCGCGCGAGGAGCAACTCTTCCATGTAGGTAACGGCTTGCAGGAGACCTTCCTCGAACTCTTGCCTGGTGATCGCGTCGGCGGCCTCGACGGCTACGTCGCCCGCCGTGTCGTTCGTGGTGACACCCGACCGTTCGGTTACCGGCGCGCTGGCCGCGAACCCGATCTGTACCTTTCCGTCCGCAGCCACTCTCACATCCAGCAGGGCGGCGAACGCAACGAGGACCACGACCACCGCCGCGGCGGTCGCGGCCGGCCTCAGAGCAACCTTCAAGCCCGGCCCAGCGATACCTTCCGCCCAGCGCCGAACCTTGGCCATCACGCCGGAGCGCCGGTTCACGTAGACCATGCGCGGGGCGTTGACGGCGTTCGGCCAGGCCGATAGCAGGTCCTTGGTGGAGCTGAGGTGCTCGAATTCGGTCCGGCATCCTTGGCACGTGGCCAGGTGGGCACGCATCTCGATCATCTCGGCCTCGTCGGCGTCTTCGTAGAGCAAGCCGGCGAGCCGCTCCTCTCCATACTGGCAGGCGCTGTTCATCGCATACCCCCTGTCCCGGCCTCTGTGATTCCGCCGCGTTCGAGCTGTTCCCGCATCGTCCGCAGGCCGCGGTACAGGCGGGCTTTCACCGTGCCCTCGGGCTCGTCGAGAACTTCGGCGATCTCGCGGAACTTCAGACCCTGGTACTCCTTCATCAAAATCACGATCCGTTGCTCGTCCGGCAGCCCGGCCAGCAGCCGCCGCACCAGCTCCTTGCGGCGCGCCGCGGCCACCGCCTCGTCCGAAGCGGCGCGCTGGTCCGCTACACGTTCCTGCACGTATACGCGCTCTCCCGACGGTGTCGTGTAGTAGTCGTGCAGCGAGACCATCGGGATCCGTCTCTTGCGCAGGTGGTCTTTGCACAGGTTGACCGCGATGCGGTACAGCCACGTCGAGAAGGCCCCGCGGTGCTCGTATCCCTGGATCGACCGCAGCACGCGGACGAATGTCTCCTGCACCAGGTCCTGCGCCAGATGAGCATCCCCGACGTACTTGTACGTGAAGTTGAAGAGGGGTTTCTCCCATCTCCAGACCAGCAGATTGAACGCCGTCTGGTCCCCTTCCTTGCAGGCCTTGATGAGGCTGGCTTCCTGCGGGCTGCCGCCCTGCATTCCCCGGACGTCGGCTGCGTTGAGCGTCGCTTCCATCGCGCTTTCCGAATTGCGGTCTCTTCTTCTACCCTCTGCAGTACTCTAACGAGCGAGTGGGGGGATAGTTGTGTACCCGGACAAACTTCTTTTGCGGCCGTCGTCGTGCCGTTCCCAAGCCTTGCGGCGGTCCCCGGCGGTTCTTGCGGGCAAGTGAAGGCCGGCGGTGGCCGAGCCGGTCAGATCCGGGTGGACGGGGTCCTGGTCACCGTAACGACGTCGGTGAGCGGGGCGATGGTGCTTGTCGTCGTGCAGACGCGGGTGGAGGCCTCCGCCGTCTGCAGGACAATGCCCCCGTCATCGGCGGGCGGGCCGACAATCGTCGTGCATCACGGGGCCGGAAACGCGTTGGAACGCTCCCGCGGCCCCCACGCGGAGACAGCAGCCGATCAGCGCCGCCGCAGGGGATTGCCGCCACCCCCGCCCGGCCGGCTCATCCATTCGGGGAACGGCAGGAACGGCGAGTTGACGACGTCGGGGCCGGCGTTGACCTTCGACTCCGTCACGAGCTCGGCAACCCGTTCCATCACCTTGGCGTTGTCGACCACGACGCCGTCCTTGATCGTGTAGACGATGCCTTCGGTGCGATACATCGAGTGGTCGTCTCGCTTCTTGATGGCACCAAACGGGTACAGGTAGCGAAGGTTCTCGGCCGGGTTGCCGTCGACGACGAGCAAGTCGGCGAGGTAGCCGGGACGCACCATGCCCAGCCGATCCTCCTTGAGCAGCTTGGCGGAGTTCAGGTTGGCGGTGCGCAACACCTCCAGGGCGTGCATCCCCGTCTCGCGCATGAGCTGCAGCTCACGAATGTTCCCGAACCCGCCGGTCGACCACTGGTAGTTGTCGTCGGTGCCGAACGCGACCATGCCGCCGCGCTTGTTGAACTCGTAGATGAGCTCGCCCCACAGGTTGTACATGTACTGCCAGTAATACTCGTCGTCGGACGTCCAGTCGTAGTGGAAGACGGCGTGGTTGAGCGGGTTTGGCAGGTGCATGTCCCACAGCGCCTGGTGGGTGAACTTCTCGTGCCAGGGCCAGCCCATGGCGGCGATGATGTTGCGGTTGGCTTCGTACGTGGCGCGGTTTGGCTGCATGACGACGCCCGAGGCGACCAGCCGGTCGACGATCTCGCCCATCAATCGCGCCTTGGTCTCGGGATTGCGGCCGACCTCCTCCCACACCTTTGCCGCCTGGCGGAAGCGCTCATTCTCGTCGTAGTAGTCGTAGTCGCGTGGGTAGTCCGGCACCGTGCGATCGAGCGCGGACTCGGCGTAGCCATAGTGGTGCACGATCATGGTGACGCCTTCCTCGGCGGCGATCACCGCGTTGACCTCGGCCAGCGAAGACGGTTGCACGTGCACAGCCGTGATGCCGCCTGCGGCCTCCACGGCACGGGCGGCGGCGCCGAACAACTCACGGTTCCAGCACAACGAGTTCAGGTAAACCTGGCGGGCGCCGTTGGCGACCATCGCCTGAGCGATCTCGGGTGCCATCGCCGGATCCTCGAGCTGCTCGCGGCTGAAGCCGCCTACGCCCTGGCCCCACGACCACAGCGGAAACATGCGGGGGGCGAGAATTTCGTTGCGGGCACTGCCCTCCGCTTCGGTCATGGCCTCGTCGAGGCCCCGATCCGACGCCGGGCCCAGCGTCGTGACGCCGGTCGCGAGCTGCAGCAGGTAGACGTACTCCAGCGGCAGCGGCTCGTTGCGCAG
>CBDUAS010000194.1:0-7248 GCA_965365185.1 uncultured bacterium
GGCCGACCGTGAGGCGGAAAACCTCCGCCGCGCCTTGCGCAGCGAAGACCCGGAGGAGATCGTCGAAGCCTTGATGGCCCGACTGGACGCATTGCCTCCGCTGCCGGTCGACGCCGAGCTGCTGTTGCTCGATATGGACCGCCTCGATACACCTCCGGTGATCGTCGAGCCCAGCCGCAACCTGTTTTCATTCGCCCAGCCGGTGGCCTCGCCTCCGACGATGATCGAAGCGGCCACCGAATCCGTCGCCCCCGAGCCTTCTCTCCCGGTGAGGCTGCTGGGAATCTCCATGATCGAGGGGCGCTGGGTCGCCAGCCTCACCGACGACTTCGAGCTGTACGTCGTGGAGGCGGGGGACAGCTTGCCCAACGGAGTTCTCGTGATCGACGTGGGAGCAGACTACGCCGAATTGGAGTTCAATGACCGCCGCACCCGTTTGACCCTGGAAGGAAACCAGCCATGACCTTCGAAACCCTGCGCCGTTGTCCCGCGGGAATCCTGCTGATCTCGTTGATCGTGTGGACGGGATGCGCGGGCAATCAGGCCCTCAGCCAAGCTGACCTCGAGGTGCAACGCGGAAACCTCGACACCGCCATCGCCTACTACCAGAACATCCTGCTGGAAGATCCCGGCAACACCGAGGCCAAGATCAAGCTCAGTCACGCCAAGGTGCAAGCGTCTCAACAGCATGAGAAAACGGGCGTCGAGCTGATCGAGGCGGGGAAATACGAGCAAGCGGTCAACGAGCTGCAGCTCGCCGTCAGGTTGGATCCCGGCAACGATATGGCGCTGCGCGAGCTCGGCCGGGCGCAACAGCTCTGGATCGAACAGGAACGTGCAGCCGATGCCGAACTCACGCCGACAGAGGAAGCCATGCGCGAGGCGCAGGCCGCGCGGTCGGTGGTCCCCAGCCTGCAGCCGCAGGTAACCGGCCCGGTCTCGTTCGATTTTCGCGACGCGTCGGTCAAGGAGATCTACCGCACGCTGGCGCGCGTCGCCGGCCTCAACGTCATGTTCGAACCCACATTGGGCGACGACGTCACCACCTTCCAGGTGTCGGATACCAGCTTCGACGAAGCCCTGCGCGTGCTGACGACGTCCAACGGCCACTTCACCAAGGTGCTTTCGCCCAATACGTTCATGGTGATCCCCGACGACGTCACCAAGCGGCGCGAGTACGCCGACCAGGTGATGCGCACCTTCTATTTGTCGAACGCCTCCGCGGCCACCGTCGAGCAGCAGATTCGCACCGTTCTGACAGTGAACCAGGTGTCGTCCAATCCCGACCTCAACACCGTAACCGTGCGCGACACGCCGGAGGCGCTGGACGTCATCTCCAGGCTGGTGGACTCGGCCGACAAGGCACTGGGCGAGATCCTCCTCGAGGTGGAGGTGTTGGAGGTGAGCAGCGAGGTCGTATCCAACTACGGTCTGGCGCTCGAGCCCTTCGGCGGTTCAGCGCAGGTCTACCCGCAAACCACCGAGGATGGGGAGTTCGTCGGAAGATCGCTGCAGTCGCTCAGCAATCTGACCTCGGCGGATGTGTTCGTCACCATCCCGTCGCTCTTCTATCAGTTCCTGCGCACGACCAACGACTTCAAGCTCGTCGCTCAGCCCAAGCTGCGTGCCAGCGAGGGCGAGACGACGACGCTGCTGATCGGCGAGGAAGTGCCGGTCGTTACCACCACCTTCAACCCGCAGGGAACGGTGGGCGGCAACATCGTGCCGGTTTCCAGCACCAACTACCGGGAAACCGGTATCCAGCTCACGGTGCTGCCGCGGGTTCATTTCAACGACGAGATCACGCTGGAGATAGAGATCCGGGTCTCGGCGGTGACGGCGACGGCGACGATCGCCAGTGTCGGCGACCTGCCGGTCTTCACCACTCGCCAGGTGGCGGGCAAGATCCGTCTGCGTGACGGCGAAACCAATGTCATCGCCGGCCTGCTGCAGGACAATGACGTGCGCCGGCGCAGCGGCGTCATTGGCCTGGACAATGTCCCCGGCCTCGGAGACGTGCTCTCGGACACCGAGGACACGCGAGATCAGGTCGACATCGTCATCTCCATAACCCCGCACCTGATTCGCGCCGCAGACATCAAGGCCGAGGATCTGAGCCCGGTATACGTGGGTACGCAGACCGCGGTCTCGGGAGGTGCGTTCCCGACCAGCGCCGGTGCCGGAGGCGGGGGCGCCGCCCGCGGCGGGGCGCCGTCGGCCGCCCCCCAGGCCTCCGAGCTGCCGCCGGCAACGCTGTCGCTCATGCCCGCCAACCACGTCGTTTCGGTCGGTGAGGAGTTTGCCGTCGATATCACCGTGGACACCGCCGAGGAGGTTTTTTCCGCCGGCTTCCAGCTACAGTACGACCCCTCGGTGATCTCCTACGTCGACTACTTCGAAGGCGGGTTCCTGAGTCGCGACGCGGTCGAGACGACCACGCAGGCCAACAGCGGCGGCCCCGGCATCGTGCGCATCGGCATGACGCGCATGGGAAGTGACGTCGGTGTGGCGGGTGGAGGCTCGCTCGTGACACTCGTGTTTCGCGGTGCCGGCCCTGGCTCATCCGCGATCGAGATCACGTCGGCGGCGCTGCGCCGGCCGCTGGGCGGGCCGTTGCCGGTGCAATACAACGCCGCCAACGTGCAGGTGCGCGAGCAAAGGCAGAGGTGACGGCGTGAACGCGCGACGACCTCCGATCATCGCCCTGACGTGCTGCCGGCCGGCACGCTGTCGGGAGCGGCTCCCACAAGCGGGCTTCACGCTGGTGGAGCTGGTCATCGTCGTCGGCATCGTCGGTATTCTTGCGGCCGCGGTATTGCCGCTGGCGCGCTGGTCGGTGAAACGGCAAAAGGAGTTCGAGCTGCAGGCCAATCTCCGCGTCATTCGCAATGCCATCGATCGCTACCACGACCTGGCGTTGGCCGGCCTCATCGAGATCGACCCCGGTGATACCGGATATCCGCCCGATCTTCAGGTCCTGGTCGACGGCGTCGAGCTCACCGGCGAGCTGCCTTCACCGTTACCAGGTGTCTCGGACGAGTACGCCGCCACCGGAGCCGGGCTCACGGGCGGTTTGTCCGGAAGCCTGCAATCCCAGTCCGCGCCCGGGGCCGCCGCGGGCGGCGCCGCGGACCCGACCTCCGCGGCGTTGGCCGGCGCCGCCGGCGCGACCATGGAGGAGCTGCGCGGGTTGCTGGGGGAACGGGCCGGGGGCGGCAGCCGGGCGTCGGCCGGGTCCGGCCTGGGGTTGAGCCGGGGGCGCCTGGGAGGCGGTGCCGGGCTCGGTCTCGGGCGCCGTGGCGGGTTCGCCGACCGGGGCACGCGCGGCGATGTCGGCGTCACCGGCGTGGAGAAGCTCGTGTTCTTGCGCCGGCTGCCGGTCGATCCCTTTACCGGCGATAGCGACTGGGGCCTGCGATGCTACGGCGATAGCATCGCCGATCGCTCATGGTGCGGTCGTAATGTCTTCGACGTGTACTCGAAGGGGCGTGGCACCGGTATGGACGGTCGCCCGTACCGGGAATGGTGAGCTCGATGCAAGCCGGACTCCGCCGTGCACGTGTTTCGAACGGGCCGACGGTCTCTGACCGCCCTGTTGCCGAGCCATCTGCGCATCCGTGCGGTGCGCGTGGCTTCACGCTGCTCGAGCTGATTGTCGTGATGACCCTGATCGGGCTGCTGGTCGGGATCGCCCTTCCGGCCTATCGCGACGCCACGCAGCGCGCCCGTGAGGCGACGTTGCGCGAGGATCTGCATCGCATGCGGGTCGCCATCGACGAGTACCACACCGACAAGGGCGAATACCCACCGGCGCTCGAAGACCTGGTGCTCGCCGGTTATCTGCGGGGATTGCCCGACGACCCCATCACCGAGTCCAGTGCGACCTGGGTGGTCGAATACGCACCGTGGGAAATGGTCGAGGAGGGCGAGATCGCCGGCGTCTTCAACGTGCGCTCCGGCGCCGACGGCGAAGGGCTCAACGGCACCCCCTACGCGGAATGGTGACCATGGCCCGCAGAAACGCCGCCGGGTTCACGCTCATCGGCTTGATGGTGGTGATCGCGGTCATCAACATCGGCCTGGCGGTGGCGGCGACGAGCTGGACGGTGATCGGCAAACGCGCCAAGGAGGCGGAGCTCATCTGGCGGGGCCAGCAATACGTGCGTGCCTTGCAGTGTCACCGGCAGACCGGCGGGCTGCCCCAGCGCCTCGATGACCTCTTGGAGTCCGACTGCATCCGCGCGCTGTACCCGGAGCCGATGGAACCGGAGCGCGGATGGCGTATCATCCGTGAGTCCGACCTGCGCGTGGATGCCGGGGCGGGCGGCGATTTGATCTTCGACTTTTCCGTGTCGATGTCCGTCGGCCGGGCCGGCGTGCAATCGTCGTCCGGCGGGATCACTTTGGGCGCCGGCCGGGCGGCAGCACCGACCGAATCCGGAGCCGGCAGTGGCGCTTCGGGCTCAGGTGTGCAAAACGAAACGACGCGCGCGATGTACGAGCGGCTGCAGGAGCTCACGGACAGGCTGCGCCGGGATTCCGCCGCCGGCGCCGGTGACGGCATCGTCGGCGTCGCCAGCTTTTCGACAGACGAGTCGCTGCGCGTCTACGACGGCGAGATCACCTACGACGCCTGGCGGTTCGTTGCCCAGTAGACCGTAGCCTCTTCACGCCGGTGGCCCGCAACAATAGGATTCGTCAGTGTTCCGCACACGGCGCCTCGCCAGGCCGAATGACCCCAGGCAGAGCCGCATGATCGTTGACGGTCGCCGGTCCCGGCGCCAGCGCCGTTTTCGGCTCGTCGCTCCGATCGCACTCGTCGCCATCGGTCTCTCCTGCGGCCGCGGAGCCGATCCGGCCCAGCCGGAGGCGAACCTGCGCCCCGTCGTGTTGATCGTGGTCGATGCCCTGCGTGCCGATCATCTCGGCACCTACGGCTACGAGAGAGCGACCTCGCCCAACCTCGACTCCTGGGCACAGCGTGGGCGGGTCTTCGAACGCGCCTGGGCGACATCGCCGTGGACCTTGCCGTCGTTCGGGTCGATCCTTACCGGGCGACTCCCCAGCGCGCACGGAGCCGGAATCGAGGTCGGCGATGCCGCCAACGCGGATGTCGAGGTGGTCGCGGCGCGCAACTTCGTTCGTCTCTCCGACGCCGCGCGCACGATCGCCGAGTCCCTCTCTGCGGCGGGCTTCGTCACCGGTGCGTTTGTCGCCAACCCCTTCCTCGACCCCCGCTTCGGGCTCGATCGCGGCTTCGGCTACTACGACCATTACGACACCAGCAACGCCGACCTGCGGCCCGCTGCCGAAGTGGTCGACCGGGCGTTGGCGTGGATCGACGAGGCCGGGGGCGAGCCCTTCTTCCTGCTGATGCACCTGTTCGATCCGCATCTGGACTACGATGCCCCGGCTCCGTTCCGCGGCCGCTTCACACGGGCGGTGCCGGGAGGCTTCGAGCTGCCCGTCCGAGGGCTGTGGCCGATCCGTAACCGCGTCGAGGATCTGTCGCCGCAGGAGCGCGACTTCATCGTCGCTGCCTACGACGAGGAAGTTGCCTACGTGGACGCCGAGCTCGGACGCTTCTTCGCCGAGCTCGATCGTCGTGGGTTTCTGCAGCGCATGGGGGTCGTGTTGACCGCGGATCACGGCGAGGAGTTCTTCGAGCACGGAGGCTTCGAGCACGGCCACGCGATGCACGAAGAAGTGCTGCGCGTGCCGCTGATCGTTTGGGGGCCGCAGGTAACCCCGGGCCGCGATCGTCTGCCGGTGTCCCTGCTCGACGTGGCGCCGACGATCCTCGCGGCCGCGGGCGTCGGACCGACTGGCGCCCCGACCGCCGCCGATGCTGCCTCGCCTGGCGTGACCATGCCCGGGGTCTCCCTGTGGCAGCGCACCGACGACGCGCAGTCCGCCGATCGAGACATCGTTGCCGAGAGGGTCCTGTACGGACCCGACGCCAAGACCATTGTGAACTGGCCGTACAAGGCGATTCTGCAGGTGGATGATTCCACCGCGAAGCTCTTCGATCTGTCGACCGACCCGTACGAGCGGCGAGATCTGGCCGCACAGCAGCCGGACGAGCTCGGTCGTTTGCTCGGGCGCCTCTCCGAAGCGCTGGCTGCGGCGAGGGCGATGGGCGACGTGAGCGAGGCCGAGCTCGACGATGAGCTGCTGCGTCGTTTGCGGGCCCTCGGCTACATCCGATGAAACGGCGCTTCCTGTTGCCCGTAGGCGTGGCGGCCGTGATCGCTTGCACCGGCACGCCGCCGTCCGCTCCCCGCATCGCCTTCGTCCTGGACGACGCGGCTTTCGACCAGCCGCCGCGTACTTCGATGGTGGCCTTCGACGTCGTTTCGGCGGACATGGAGGGAGACGGCGATCCCGACATATTGGTCAACTGGCACAACCTGGCGCCGATCGAGCTCTTCGAGAACGTCGACGGCGCGTTCGTGCTTCGCAACCCGGATGCGAACGACGGCAGCGGGCTGTACGAGAACCCCGGCATCGCACGGCTTTACGCCGCGGAGGCCGAGATGATCGAGAAAGCACGCGAGGCGGGGGCTGCGGGCGTGTTCTTGTGGCACGACCCCAGCCCACGAGCGGACTGGCACGTCTACGTCGTTCCCGGCAGCGGCCCGGCGACTTTGGAATTACGCGCTAACCGGGCGCTGACGCCACGCCTCGACCGCCGCTTTGTCCGCAGCGCCGGCGAGCGCGAAGCGACGCTGACGATCGACACCGAGTTGCACTTCCGCGTCGGCGTGGAGTTGGTGGCCACGCGCTTGGCAGTGAGATCCTCCCTGCCGATCTTCGCCGGTCGCGACCTGGCTCCCCTCGGCAGCGAAGCATCGCTGTGGAAGGATGACCCCCACGGCATTGCCTGGGTGCACGTGCGCGGTACCGCTCCGCCGGAGGTATTCATCACCCGGGGCGGATTGGGTGGGTCGCTGCTTCCGCCGCTGGAGCCCAAGACCGATCGGTTCTTCGAGTTCGTCGGTGCCGACGTCCTGTTCGCCGACATGCGCGCGCTAATTCCGGCGGGGTACGGCAGGGGCCGGCGCGTTGCCTGGGTCGACATCGACGGCGACGGCGTCAATGAGCTGTACGTCGGCAATACAGCCACCCCGAACGCGCTGTTGGCTGTTGCCGGCGTCGCGTCGGGTTCCGGCGCCACCGCCAGGGAGGACCCGCGCACCGGCGAGGTAGCCGGTGCCGTCGCGGAGGCCGCCGGTGCTGTGGCGCAGG
>CBDUAS010000195.1:0-7246 GCA_965365185.1 uncultured bacterium
CGGCCGCGCCGCCGGGATCGTCCTCTGGCAGCTATTCGGCACCACCAACCAGCTGCTGGCCGGCCTGGCGCTGCTGACGGTCACGTTGTACCTGTTGCGTCGAGGCAAGCCCATCATCTACACGGCGGTGCCGATGTTCTTCATGCTGGTGTCGACCATGGTGGCGATGGCGAGCAAGCTGCGCGATTTCTGGGTGACGCGCGATTTCCTGCTTCTGGTCACCGGTGGGGTGTTGTTTCTGATCGCCATCTGGCTGAGCGGCGAAGCCATCGCCGCCGTCCGCCGGTATCGACGCGAACCGAAGGTCGACGCCCTCGAGGTGCAGTTCGAGTAGGAATCGACGCAGCGGCACCGCAGACAAGCTGAACGCCCGCTGCCCGGCGACACGTCCGCGCGGCCGAACGGGGGAACAACCAGTCGCCAGCAGCCGGACGGCCGTGGGCGCGTCCGGCCTCATGACCCGGAGCGAGTAGAAGCGTCGCGCCCGGCATCGATTCGGGGTGTTCCGGCTCGGGGGAAGACTCTCCGGCGCCCGAGCGTCGGGGGAACGTCGGTGTTGCCCGCTGTGTGCTCCACCCTCGCTAGAAAAGGCCGGAGAGCGGTGCTCCCCGGCCTTGTCCGGTACTCGAAGTGTCGTGTCGCGCGCCGCCCGGCACGAGGTCAGCAGCGAGCGGCGGTGTGGTTTACGGGTAATCGACCCCGGACAGCGCGTAGTTGTAGGCGGTGTAGGACGCCCACTTCTCCGGCACTTCCTCGTCCATGAAGATGGCGTCTACCGGGCAGACCGGCTCGCACGCGCCGCAGTCGATGCACTCCTCCGGATGGATGTAAAGCATGCTCTTGCGGCTCTCTTCAGCAGTGCCGCCGTGCTCCGTGTTGCCGTCGTCCGGGATCTCGTAGATACAATCGACCGGGCAGACTTCCACGCAAGCCTTGTCTTTTACGTCGACGCAAGGTTCCGTGATGATGTACGTCATGCTTTCAGCTCCTGAAGGATGGTGCTTGATCGCTGATGGCTCGCACCGGATCGCGAGACCCCGGCATGCCCGCAGCTTACCACCCTGCCAACGCGTTGCAACCCCGGCCCCGAGCCCCTTTCGCGGCGCCTCCCCGGCGCGATAACGGGTGCACCCGAGCGGCACCGGCGCCGCTCATAGCGACGTCGGCGAGCAGCCCCGCAGTCTCCCGGCGCGGTGCCGCGGTGCGGCTCGGACAGCTCCCGGTGCGTGGCCGCGGTGCGGCCCGGACAGCTCCGTCGCGGTGCCGCCGACACCCTGGTCCCCGCGCCGCGGTCAGCGGCGACACGAGGCTGGCCCAGCCAGACCTCGAGGACGCGCCGCCAGCCCGATTTTTGCTCTGCTTTCGCCTTCGGTGAACAGGTTATATAGTGAACGTGCGCCCTGGCGCGGCGCGCGCGTTCCACAGGTTTTCCACAACTTCTAGGGGTGGCGAAAAAGAAAATACCCAACATATTGTGGCTCGATGCTTGACAACGCCTCCCGCGAAACGTATAACGGCAGCGTTTTCCGGCACCGTAAATCGTCTCGTCTCCAGGCAGCCCCTGACTGTGCAGACGGGCACCAGCTTGAGTTATTGGAGGGTCCAAGAATGGCCGCTGACGAATATTCCGAGCCTGATACCCAGGCGGCCGACACCGAGGCGCACGAGCCGTCGCCCCAGGCGGCAACGACGCCCGAAAGAAGGGTCGACACCGGCAATGAAGCGTCCACCGGTCGCGGCCTGCGCTTCACCCGCTTCTTCACGGCGGACGGCGTGCACCCCTACGACGCGGTCGAGTGGGAGTCGCGCGACGCCGTGATTCTGAACGCCGAGGGCGAGACGGTCTTCGAGCAGAACGGCGTCGAGTTCCCCACGTTCTGGTCGCAGCGAGCCACCAACATCGTTGCCTCGAAGTACTTTCACGGTCAGGTCGGCACCCCGGAGCGCGAGTCCAGCCTCAAGCAGCTCATCGGCCGCGTTGTCGGCACCATCGCCCAGTGGGGGATCGACGGCGACTACTTCGCGACAGCCGAGGACGCCGAGATCTTCTCCGACGAGCTCACCCACCTGTTGCTGCACCAGATGGTGGCATTCAACTCGCCGGTCTGGTTCAACATCGGTGTACCCGGAGAACGGCAGCAGGCGTCGGCCTGCTACATCAATCACGTCGAGGACACCATGGAGTCGATCCTCGAGCTCGCCAAGACCGAGGGTTTGATCTTCAAGTGGGGCTCGGGGGCCGGCGTCAACCTGTCGCGTCTCCGCGGCTCCACCGAGCGGCTCTCCGGAGGCGGCATCGCCTCGGGTCCGGTTTCCTTCATGAAGGGCTTCGACGCGTTCGCTGGTGTGATCAAGAGCGGCGGCAAGACGCGTCGCGCCGCCAAGATGGTGATGCTCGACGTCGACCATCCGGATATCGCCGAGTTCATCGAGTCCAAGGCCAAAGAAGAGCAGAAAGCGTGGTCGCTCATTGAAGCTGGATACGATCCGGCTCTCGATGGGGAGGCCTATTCGTCGGTCTTCTTCCAGAACGCCAACCACAGCGTGCGCGCTTCCGACGCTTTCATGCAGGCCATCGAGGACGACCGCGACTGGACGACGATCGGGCGAGTCGACGGCGCTGCGATGGACACCTATCGCGCCCGCGAGTTGATGGACAAGATCGCCGAGTGCACGCACCAATGCGGTGACCCGGGCCTGCAGTTCGACGACACCATCAACCGCTGGCATACGTGCAAGAACACGGATCGCATCTACGGCTCGAATCCTTGTTCGGAGTACATGTTTCTGGACGAAACCGCCTGCAATCTGGCATCGCTGAACCTGATGAAGTTCGTGCGTGAGGACAGCTCGTTCGACGTCGAGTCCTATCGCCGGGCTGTCGACGTCACCCTCACCGGGATGGAGATCATCGTCGGCTATGCGGAGTACCCGACGCCGAGTATCACCAAGAACTCGTACGACTACCGTCCCCTGGGCCTCGGCTACGCGAACCTGGGCGCTCTGCTCATGCACCAAGGGCTGCCCTACGATTCGGACGGCGGTCGCGCCTGGGCCGCCGCTCTCACCTCGATCATGAGCGGCGAGGCGTACCTGCAGTCAGCCCGGCTGGCGTCGGTGAAAGGGCCCTTCGCCGGGTATCCGCGAAACGCCGAATCGATGCTGGAGGTCATACGGATGCACCGCGACGCCTCCTACGAGATCGATTCGACCCGGGTGCCCGAACGTCTGTCGAAATGGGCCAGCAAGGTGTGGGAACAGGCCGTCGAGTTGGGCGAGCAGCACGGCTATCGCAATGCGCAGACCACGGTTTTGGCGCCGACCGGGACCATCAGCTTCATGATGGATTGCGACACCACCGGAGTGGAACCCGATCTGGCGCTGGTCAAGCACAAGCGGCTGGTCGGCGGCGGCACGCTGCGTATCGTCAACGACACGGTCCCGGCGGCGCTCAAGAACCTCGGCTACAGCGACGATCAGATCCGCGAGATGGTGGCCGCCGTGGACGAAAACAGCACCATCGAGGGCGCCCCGCACCTCAAGGAGGAGCACCTGCCGGTGTTCGACTGCGCGTTCCGGGCACTCGGTGGCGATCGCGCCGTGCATTACATGGGTCACCTGAAGATGGTTGCAGCGGTGCAGCCGTTCATTTCCGGGGCGATTTCCAAGACCATCAACGTTCCGGAGAGTGCGTCGATCGAGGAAATCAGCCAAGCCTACGTGGAGGCCTGGCGCCTCGGCACCAAGGCCGTGGCGATCTACCGCGACGGCAGCAAGCGGACACAGCCGCTGGCAACCGCCGGCAGCGCCTCGGCGAACGCCAGCGCCGCGAGTGCCGGAGCGGCCGCGGGAGCGAAGCTGGTCGCCGAGTACACCGACCAGCCGGTGCGCCGCAAGCTTCCCGACGAACGTAACTCGCTGACGCACAAGTTCAGCATCGGCGGCCACAAAGGCTACATCACCGTCGGGCTGTTCGAGGACGGAACGCCGGGCGAGATCTTCATCACCATGGCGAAGCAGGGATCGACAATCGCCGGTCTCATGGACTCCTTCGCCTGCATGACGTCGTTCGCCCTGCAATACCACGTTCCCTTGAAGTTCCTCGTCGGCAAGCTCAGCCACGCGCGGTACGAGCCTTCCGGATGGACGGGCAATCCCGAGATTCCGTACGCGAAGTCGATCACCGACTACGTCTTCCGCTGGCTGGCGCTGCGCTTCCTCACTGCCGAGGAGCGCGCCGAGATCGGAATGCAGACGGAAGAAGACCTCGAGGTACTCGAAGAGATGCAGGCAGGGGACGATCTCGGCGATGAGGTCGTCGAAGATGACTCCCGCCCGCTGGCGACCAACATGGGGGCTGCGGCTCCGGTGGCTTTCGAGCCGCAGCCGGATGCGCCGCTGTGCCAGGGATGTGGATCACTGATGGTTCGCAGCGGGGTTTGCTACAAGTGCATGAACTGCGGAGCGACGTCCGGATGCTCGTGAGCACGAACCAAGCAACGGGACCGGAAACGTGCGTGTCCGCACAAAACCAGGATTTGCCTCGTCAGCGAGCGCGCCGAGCGGGCCGCATTGGGGTGGGCGGCGGTCATGCTCGTCGCGCCGCTGGCGGGCGAAGTTCGAATTGATATAGCGGGCCGGCCGGGGCCGATGGCTGCCTCCCGCCGTCGGTTGAGGGCTGCGCCGGCCGGCCCGCTTCTGATTTGACGAGCAAAGGGTCGCTATTCTAGCAGAATGGCGACCCTTTTTGTGCGTTCCCAGCGGAGGGCGGGGGCCGCCGGCTTCTCGAACCCCGGCGTCAGTATGCGCCGGCCGCGCCATTGCGGCGCGGATCGGCCACGGCCAGTCGTTTCCCGTCCGGGAAGATGTAGATGCAGTGGGCGTCACCCTGGATGCCGCGGCGACCCGAGATGGTATGCCCCATGGCCGCCAAAGCGTCGGCGGTCTCCTGCGGAAAGCCGTCTTCCAGCGTCGTGCGATCGGGCATCCACTGGTGGTGCAAGCGCGGAGCGGCGACGGCCGACGCGAGGTCCATGTCAAAGTCGATTACGTTGGTCACCACGCGGAGCACCGTGTTGATGATGGTCTTGCCTCCCGGACTGCCCACGACCATCATCGGCCTGCCGTCCCGGGCGATGATCGTCGGCGTCATCGAGGACAACATGCGCTTGCCGGGGGCGATCAGGTTCGCCGGCGTGCCGATATTGCTGCCCCAGGTGACCCCGGGCCAGGTGTTGAAGTCGCCCATCTCGTTGTTGAGGAGAAACCCGGTCCCGGGCGCCATTACCTTGGAGCCGTAACCCTGCTCCAGCGTGTACGTCGTCGACACGACGTTTCCGGCCGCATCGACGACGGAATAGTGCGTCGTCTCCGGGGACTCGGGCGGCGTCAGGATGGCCTCGCCGAGCTGTTCGCTGCTGCGAACCTCGTCGAGGTCGATCAACGCCGCCTTCTCGGCCGCGTAGTCCTTCGAGGTGAGGAGCTGCACGGGGACCTCGATGAAATCGGGGTCGCCCAGATGGGTGGCGCGATCGAGATAGCCCTGGCGCATGGTTTCGATCAGCAGGTGCGCCGCCTCGGCTCCGAGCGGGTCATGCTGAGACAGTTCGAACCTCTCCAGGATATTGAGCATCTCGACGAGGGCGACGCCGCCGGAGCTCGGTGGCGGCATCGAGATGATCTCGTAGCCACGGTACCGCCCCCGGATCGGCTCCCTTTCCTTTGCCTCGTATCCGGCCAGGTCCTGCATCGTGATGAGGCCGCCGTTCTCTTCCATCGCCGCCGTCAGGCGGGTGGCAATCTCCCCTCTGTAAAAAGCGTCGGCGCCCTGCTCGGCAATCTGTTGCAACGACCAGGCAAGGTCCGGCTGCACCAGTGTGTCGCCTTCCTCGTACGGCGTCCCGTCCGCTCTCATGAAGGCCTCGCGCGAAGCCGGATAAGGCTCGAAGCTGCGCCCGGCGTTGGCCAGTGACCGTGCCAGGTAGGGACCCAGCTCGATACCGTCCCGCGCCAACGTCACCGCGGACTCGACCAGGCTTGCCCAGGGCATGGTCCCCAGCTCCTGGTGAACCTTGGCGAACCCGGCCACCGTCCCGGGGACGCCGACCGCCGTCCAGCCGACGTGTCCGCCGCGACGGTCTTCCGTGCCGTCTTCCAGAAGGTACATGTCCGGCGTGGCGGCCAGCGGCGCCTTCTCGCGGAAGTCGAAGGTCGTGTAGCGATCCTCATCGGCGATGTAGATCGTCATGAAGCCACCCCCACCGATGTTGCCGGCGGCCGGGTGGGTCACCGCCAGCGCAAACCCGACGGCGATCGCGGCGTCCACGGCGTTGCCACCCTGCCGCAGCACGTCGATTCCTGCACGCGTCGCGTATGTATCCACGCTGGCTACGGCTCCCTGCGTGCCGCTGGCCACCTGGCCGATGGTCGCCGGCGCGACGACGGCCGCCGCGGTGGCGTCCTCGCCGGTCGGCGACGCCGGCGCGCAAGCGAGACTGAGGAGTGCCAGCGACAGGCCGGCAGCGAGGAGCTTCGAGATCGATTTCATGTGTTCCTCCGGGGGTCCGGCACTAGCGTAACAAAGCACAGGGCGCCCGAAAACGCCTCTGCGATCACGGCTCTCGCGCCGGCCCCCGGCGGCAACGGGCGCGAACCTGCGCACTTCTGCGCACGAATCCGAGAGCTTCCGCCGGCGAAACTTGACGGCCGCCGAAGGGCTGTTCTTATAATCGACCTGCAGCCATCACCGACGATCTTCGCGATTTCCGCAGCTGGTGGGTTCACCGCTTCGTCCGCACCCTTGGGAGGCCACTGCGCAATGTTGGAACCCGACGCCGACTACGCCGAACGGCTGTTGTGGGCAGCCGTCATCAAACGCGCGATCGACGACTACCGCACGATCCAGCGCTACCGTTCGCAAAGCCACCTGTCCAAGGCCGAGGAGCAGCGGCTGTCGAAGATCTACAACCACGGCTCTGACCCCGAGAAGTGGATCTTCGAAGACGACTCGGGCTTCGAGGACATCTGTCGTTACGTGGGGCTCAACCCGGAGCACGCGCGCGCCACGCTGCGCCGGGCGTCGGCCGCGCACCAGGCCTTCTGACGCCGACCTTCAACCCAGCCGGCTGAGACCGAACGAGATCGGCGCGACGCCCTTCCGCTGAAGCACGGCGCGATGCGCGTCGCCGATCTCGGTGAACAGCAGGTGGCGCAATCCGAGGTGTCGCTGCATCGCACTCGCCGCTGG
>CBDUAS010000196.1:0-7244 GCA_965365185.1 uncultured bacterium
GGCCGCACGCGGACCGCCGCCGACGCGGCCGGTCTTCGGTGCGCTGAAACCTTCCCGCGGCGGCGTGTACACGATCAGCGACGAGCCCTTGCGTTCCTGCACCGCCCGCAGCGCCCCGTCGTCGCGGCGCGCCGGAGGCGCTCCGGTGCGCATGACCGCGGGCTTGATCGTGCTCTCACGGCGCGGCGCCGGCTCCTCGGCCAGGGTCGCGGTCACGACGACCCACAGTGCGAGCGGGGCTGCGCAGATGGCGGTGATTGCTCTCGAGCTGGGCACGGGGCTGACTCCTGGCACCGACCCTCGTCTGGACGCGGCGATTGGCGCGCGTCGGGTGCCGGTGGGGCGATGCCTGCTCTGATCGGATTGGGAACGATTATCCCGGCCGCTACGGAGGCGTTCGTGCGATTTCCCACAGTGCCGGGCGATCCGTGGTCGCGGGCGCGGTCCGGGTGAACGGCCCGGCGGCCGCATGATCACCAGGTGGAGCAAGGCCGGGCCGGGCGCCGCGCGGCTTCCCGGCGTAGTGCCCGGGGTCCCTGGATTCGCGGCCTGGCGGGAGTTGCGCGGGCGGCGGCAACGCGGCGCACGCGCAGGGTCGGCGGTTGCGGCGCCGGCGTGACCGTGAGACGCCGAGCGAAAGCCGGGCCGCCCCCGCGGAGCGGCCCGGCTGCGCGTCGGCGAAGACGCCGGAGCGCGATGGTCCCCGTATCAGTTCAGGGACTGCGTCTCCAGGATCGCATCCCAGCGCTTCTCGTGGTCCGTGCGGCTCTCGGCGGTGCGCTTCGCCTACTCCCTGCGCCCCTCGCGCTCGGCGTCGATCTGGCCGGCGGCGAGCCCCGTGATGTCGGACTCCCCGAAGCCGTGCGCCTCATCCAGCCGAGCGCCTGTGCTGCTACGTGGCGCGCCCGGCCATTGCGCACGCGCGCCTGAGCCGTGACGGCGATGGCCTGGTGGTCTACGAGCTCAAGCATGCGTTTTTCGATGGCACCACCCACGTGAGCCGCTCTCGCGCATCCATGCGCTACGCGGCATTGGTACATCCATGTACGGCATGTTCGAGCCGCTGGACTTCATGGCCCGCCGGGCGGCTCTGGTGCCGCGCCCTCGCACCCATCTCATCCGCTTCCACGGTCTGTTCGTTCCGAACGCACGCCATCGAAGGCGGGTGGTGCCCTCGCCGACATCCGCGCCCAGGATCGATTCGGGGGAGCCGACGGAGGCGCAGGCGCCCACGCGCGCCCAGATGAATTGGGCACAGCGTCTGCGTCGCGTCTTCGATATCGACATCAGCCGTTGCCCACGTTGCGGCGCAGCATTGCGCGTGCTGGTGTGTGCCGTTCAGGGATGTACGAATGTCGCGGGAGGCAGGATGCCGGGAGCGACCTCATCGAGCCGCGGGTGATTGCCGCCATCCTTGCCCACCTCGAGACCCGCGTCGCACGCGCCCCGTCGCCGGCACGACACTGACGCTATCCGTTGGCCAAGCGCGCAGCGGTGGTGTGCCTGCGAAGCGCGCCAGGGACCCACATGGCCGTAAATCCGGTTCGTCAGCCGCAGCGTCCCGCGGCGTGAGTGAAGTCACCGTTGTCGCGTCAGCCGAGGGGCGATTGGCTCTGCTCCATCCGCACCGCAGGGGAGGCCGCGGGGATTCCCTGTCTGTCCGATAGCAGCCCCGACCGACAGAAGTAGCCTTTGAAATGACTTCCATAGAGGAGGATGTAAAGACCCACGCCACCCCTGACCGGCAGACTCTGGCATCCGGCGTCGACTCCAGCTTTCGGCAGTGCGTGGGGGAGGGCGACAGCGCGCCACTCTCTTCCCCTGTGCACGCGCGTTGCCGGGAGCGCGCTCGGCAACGCGCGGTGTGATACGGCCTCGAACTCCGTGTCTCGCTCAGCGCCGTCAGCGATTGGCAAGCGCATCTGTTCTCCGCGTCGGGGCGGGAACCATCCTTCCATCAGGGCCTCTCGGGCCATCGCTTCAATCGGTACTGTGGACGGGCATAGCCTATCCGCAGGGACTCGACCCGCTTCGGGTCAGACCACTCAAGACCCGGATGCTCACCTCCGACCTTTTCTCGGCTGCGGCCTTCATGCCGATCTCCGACACCGACTCGTGCACCGATCAGCTCACGGCCGAGGCGACTACTTGCTGCTTCAGCTTGCCTGGCTCGTACTCCTGCTCGTCCTTCCACATTCCCAGCACAATCGCCGCCACCCGCCGCGCGACCGTCAGCTTGGCCAGGTTCGGCTTGGTGCCCGCAGCCGTGAGCTGCAGGTAATGCGCGTACAACGGATCCGAATGCAGACGCGTGATGAGCGTCGTGGCGGCACCTTTGAAGTTCGCCTTCAGCGTCGAGTTCACGATGGGCAGCAACTGCGCCACCCGGATCGCGCCCAGCCCAGACGCCGTCGCCACCACACCCGCGATCCGATATCGGCGCGACTCGGCTACCAGCTCTGCCTCCGCCTCTTGCTTGAGTGACAACAACCGCGCGTACTCCTCGTGAAGAACCTCGGCCGCCCACCGCGAAGACACCGGCAATTGCTTCAGCCAGTTGCTGCGCTGGCTCGGGTTGTAGACGCTGCGACCCGGCGTCGCCACACCGCGGGCTCGGTACGTCGCCTTGAGCCGACTCTGTACACGGACCACGTCGCGCACCAGCATCGTGTGCACCCGCGCCAGCTCGCGCAGACGCGCGTAGTGCCGCGGCGACTTGAACACCGAGGTCTTGACCGTTCCCGTTTGCAACTCCTCGGCGCGTCGGAAGGCGTCCAGGCGGTCGTTCTTCTGGCCACGGCTCTCGCCCACGCCGGCCACCACCAGCTCCTCGACATGCGGGGCGAGGATCTCGTAGAGCCAGGCGCTCCGTGTCCCTTCCTCCAGACACAGGTGTTTCTTGCCGGGGATGGTGCGCACATAGTTCACGAGCGCAGCGCCGTTGGTCGCCACCACATGGTGGCGCAGCTTTCGACCGCTCGGCCCGACCACCGGAAACGTGCAGCTCTTCCCGTGTGCGTCCAGTCCCATAAATCGTTCCACTGGCGTCCTCCTGTGCTTCAAGCGTCGTTCGTAAGTGCGCGCGCCGCGGCATAGCCGGCGGGTCGCAAGCCGGTAAGGCCCGACGGCGATCCGCATCGAGCGCGTTGCGCCGCGGGGTGCGCCGCCCCGGGCACGCCACCTACGCGGCGACCGCGCCGGTTTCGGTTTGAGTCGGCGTGACACCGAATGCTGCATTGCACAGCGATCACAGCTGGCGACCTTGCAGATTGATCTGCGTCAAATTCGGCGGGGTGACTGGTCGTATACACGGTGAGGCAATGCAACGAACGCATCGCTCGTTGGTCCCCGCGAACTCGAGAACGGGACGGGGGTTCGTGCGGTAAGCCCCGATTTCCCCGCGTGTGCTTGTCCAGACACCACCCGACCCTGGCCCGCAGCCAGGCGTGACCGGAAAGGAGCGAACGTGAGCAGCATCCATCTCACCTTTCGTCGCTACGTCGACGGCGACAAAGGCCACGTGCCCTGGGAGCGCGACGTCGTCGTGCACGGCGAGTCCGACAGCTGTCCCACCTACGTCCACCGCACGCCGCCCTGCCAGGGAAGCTGCCCGTCCGGCCACGACATCCGCGGCTGGCTGTCCATCTCTCGTGGCCTCGACAAGCCACCCGAGGGAATGGCGTGGCAGGAGCACGCGTTCCGCCGCATGACCGAAGCGAATCCCTTCCCGGCGGTCATGGGGCGTGTTTGTCCGGCACCGTGCGAGGACGGGTGTAACCGCAACCAGGTGGAGGAAGCCATCGGAATCAATGCCGTCGAGCAGTACGTGGGCGACTGGGCACTCGCCAACGGCCTGTCCTTCCCCCGGCCGGAGACGGAGACCGGCAAACGGGTCGCGGTCGTAGGAGGGGGAGCAGCGGGGTTGGCTGCCGCGTATTTTCTGCGCCGCAAGGGTCACGCTTGCACCGTGTTCGAGGCATATCGCGAGCTCGGTGGGATGATGGTGTTCGGGATTCCTGGTTATCGCACGCCGCGCGCCGTGCTCGCAGGCGAGATCCAACGCATCTTCGATATGGGAGTCGACGTCCGACTCGACACGCGGGTGGGCACCGACGTCTCGCCCGAAGACCTCGAGCGCGACTTCGACGCGGGGTTCTGGGCGATCGGTGCCGTGCATGGCAAGTCCCTGCGGATCCCGGGGGCAGATGCGCCCAATTGCATCGACGGGCTATCGTATCTCCGCGCATTCAACGAGGGGCGGCTCAAGTACCTGACCGGGCGCGTGGTCGTCATCGGTGCGGGCGACACGGCGATGGACGTGGTGGCCGTGGCACGACGTCTGGGAAACATCGAGCGCCAGCACGAGAAAGACCATCTCGAGAACGTGGTCCTCGGACACACGGTGCACGACGTCGCCGAGGTCGCGCGTCGCCAGGGCGCCGACGTCTGGATCGTTTACCGGCGGCCCATCTCGAGCGCGCCGGCGAGCCGTCACGAGCTCGAAGCGGTCGTGCGCGAAGGCGTGCAAATTCATGAGAATCTCGCGCCGGTGGAAGTCGTGCTGGGCGAGGATGGGCGAGCAAGGGCCCTGCGCGTCGTGCCGGTCGACTGGGTCGACGGAGAGATGAAGCCGAGATCCGGCGAGGAACGCGACATCGAGTGCGAGATGGTCGTCTCGGCGACCGGTCAGACCGGGGATTACACGGGCTTGGAGACTTTCGACAAGGGCGACGGTCTGATCGCCGCCGACCGCGTGTACCGCGTGGTCGACCACCCCGGGCACTTCGTCGGCGGCGATGCGGTCAAGCCGCACTTGCTGACGACCGCGATCGGGCAGGCCTTCGTCGCCGTCGAGAGCATTGACCACTATCTCCGGGGCGATGACATTCCGCGTCGTCCGAAGGTAGACACGCATCACTTCAATCTGCTTGCGGAACTGCGTGCCCGCCACCTCGCTCCCGACCCGTATACACACGAAGAGACCTGGGGGACCGACAACGCGAGCTTCGCAGTGCACAACTACGAGGACCGCTCGTTCTCGGAGATCATCGCGCATGACGAGATGTTTCTCGGGCACTTCGGCTACGAGCCGATGCACCGGCGCGAGGAAGCGCAGATCGACGCCGACAGCGTGCTTGGCAATTTCGAGGAACGCTTCAGCGCTCTCGACGAGGAAACGGTCGTCGCCGAGGCTGCGCGCTGCATGAGCTGCGGCATGTGCTTCGAATGCGACAACTGCGTGATCTACTGCCCGCAGGACGCGATCTTCCGCGTGCCCCAGGAGAGGTGGGCCGTGGGCCGCTACGTCGACACCGACTACGCGAAGTGCGTCGGTTGCCATATCTGTATGGACGTGTGTCCGAGCGGCTACATTCGCATGGGGCTTGGTTGACGCCGCCGGCGCCGTATTCGTGCCCCGATAAGGCCGCTGCGGTGCGGGTTGCGGGGACCGCCGGGCGTGCCGGGAACGTTTCCCGAGCATTCCGGCCGAGCCTCCATGCCGAAAGATCAGACGCCGTCTTCGCGCGTGCTTGGTCGTGTTCATCGCGGGCATCGCGGCCCTGGGATGTCGTCGTCCCATCACGACTGCACGTGGCTGCTATCTGGCGCGGAGCTGCTGGCTGACGCCTGTCGCCGCGCCCCTACGAGGGGGACACGCCGTAATCGCCACCCTCGCCATCGTTCTCGGCGCGGCGGTCTGCATGCTGGGGCTAGCCGGGTTGGTCTCTCCTGCCTCGCTGCGCAGCCTGGTAGGCGGCCTGTGGCGGCGTGCGTGGGGACCTCTCGCCGTGATGACGATACGGATCGTCCTCGGCATCGTCTTGATGCTGGCGGCGGCGGATTCTCGCTTTCCCCTGGCGCTCGGCGTGCTCGGCGCGATGTCCTTGATCGGCGCCGTGGCGATCCCGGCGCTGGGTCGCGAGCGGCAGCGACAGGTGCTCGCCTGGTGGCAGCGCCAGCGCGACACCCTGCTGCGGGCCTGGTCGCTGGCCGCGTTCGCCGCCGGCGCCTTCGTCGTTCATGCCTGCTGGTGATCGGGCGTCCTTTGCAACGGGGTCGCGGCGCAGGCTCGGCCGGGACTCGTCGTCATGGGTGGGTGATTCGCATTTCGGCGGTGACGGCCCAATCCAATGACCGACGCCACCCGCATGCCCGCAGCGGAGCGACTGCCGGGATCTCTGCCTTACACTACCCGGCGCTGTCGGAATCCTTGACGACCGGGGCGATGGAATTGCGTACCACCCTGGCCGATCAGCATGTTGCGTGAATGGCCCAGATCTTGCATGAATTTTAGCACTCTGCGCTTCTCGGTTCTGGTCCAAGTGATGCTCCGGCCCGATTCCTTTCTTATCCGGCGGCAACGCCGTCTGCGCTCGTCGAGAGCGGGTCTCGCAATCTTCGCGCTTGCCGTCCTCGTCTGCTTCCCCCCGGGTGTCACCTCGGAGCCAGTGCACCGCGGTGCACATCACGAGAACAGCGAAACGTGGCGAGCCAGGAATTCCGATCCGCGACACGCGAGGCCGAATGCAGTGTCACCCGCTCGCGACATCCGCGACCATGACCGCAGACGATCGCCCGCCCAGCGCCGGTCCAAGCGTTACCGCAGCCTGGACGGCAGTGGCAACAACCCGTTGGATCCCGCGATCGGCCAGGCCCTCACACCGTTGCTCCGGTTGGTCCCCAGCGCCTACGGCGACGGGATCCAGAGTCTCGCCGGCGAGGGTAGGCCAAGCCCCCGGGAGATCAGCAATCTCGTCAGCGCCCAGGGAGAATCGCTTCCCAATGCGAACGGTGTCAGTGACTATCTATGGCAGTGGGGCCAGTTCTTGGACCACGACATCGATCTCACTGACGGCGTGCAGCCGAGCGAGCCGGCACCGATCGCGGTGCCGCTCGGCGATCCCTTCTTCGATCCACTGGCGACCGGCGAGCAGACGATCGATTTCAACCGGTCGGTCTATGACCCGGATTCGGGAACGGGCCTCGATAACCCGCGCCAACAGCTGAACGAGATCACGGCGTGGATCGATGCCTCAAACGTCTATGGCTCGAACGAGCGTCGCGCCATGGCCCTCCGGCGCCTGGACGGCACCGGCCGGCTCAAGACCTCGTCTGGGGATCTGCTGCCGTTCAATGTCGACGGATTGCCCAACGCGGGTGGCAACTCACCAGCGCTGTTCCTGGCGGGGGACGTGCGTGCAAACGAGAACGTCGGCTTGAGCGCCATGCACGCGCTCTTCCTA
>CBDUAS010000197.1:0-7233 GCA_965365185.1 uncultured bacterium
TGATCGAGCTTCGGAAACGCGTCAGCGGGCTTTCCGAGGCGCTCCAATGCGTCCGGCCAGAGCTTCAGCGACGTGATTCCCGGGCGCACCGTCGGCGGTGTCACGCTCGTATCGATGACCGTAACGTCGTCGGCGACCGGCGGGTACCCCTTGCTGCCCAGGGCGGCAGCCAGGCTCGACTTTCCACTGCCCGACAGGCCGGCCAGGGCAACGATCGCATCATCCACCAGAATCGCGCTCGCGTGCAGCGGATACCATCCTCGCTGCTGCGCGACCAGACAGAAGACAGGGCCGAGCACCGCCTGCTGCACGACCTCGGGAGCCACATCGGGCGACGCGTCTACGCGCACCTCCGCCCCGTTGCGAACGTGGAATCGGCCGACGCCCTCCCAGACCAGCCGGATCTCGTTGGAGCCGGACTGGATCCAGTTCCCGGCGCCTTGGGGCCAATCGACGTCGTCGGCATCCACGACACCAACCCGGATGACGACGTCGGCAGCCCCCTCGCCGGCAACCAGTCCCGGCAGGGCGATCTCCGATGTGAACGTGAGTCCGTAGGCTTTGAACGCGGCGGGTTTGTCCGGGTGCACGATGTCACGAGGGCAGGTGGGTGGGGCCCCGAGAAGGGTACAACGTCGTTTGCGCAGCGAGCGAACGCTTTCGTCGCCGGTTGGCGGGGACCGATCAGGCGCGCATTCGCTCCGGACGAAAATGCGGCAACGCACAAACCCGGGCCGCCACGCGACGGCGGCGAAAGTTCACGGTGATTTCCATCTCCACCGTGGCACCGGGCTCGGCATGATGCGCTTCCAACGTGGCGATACCGGTGTATTTCTTCAGCAGCGTCGACCAGCAGCGCGTCGTCACCCGTCCCACCTGGCCGCCGCCGGCGTACAGCGGAACCGGCTCGCGACAGGCGATGAGCGGCAGGTCGGGCATCAGGCCGTCTTGCGCGTAGGCTTGTTCCAACGGCTCCCAGTCGACCTCCACCCCGACGACCCGGCGGGATACGCCCTTTTCGAACTGCTCGACGAGTGCCTCACGGCCGACGAAGGGGCCTTTGTCGAGGTTCACCGCCCAGCCCAGCCCCAACTCGTAGGCGGTGACCGCATGCTCCTTCAACAGGGCGTTTTCGGCACCGATGTAGTCCACGTCGATCAGCACGAAACCGGCCTCGACCCGCGCGATGTCCATCGCCAGAATCCCGCAAGGCGTAATGCCCCACGAAGCACCCACGTTCACGAGCTCGTCCCACACCGGAAGCGCCTCGACGGCCGGGACCCAGATCTCGTACCCCAGGTCTCCCGTGTAGCCCGTACGTGAGACCGTAACCGGAACGCCGGAGATGCTGCCCTCGCAGATGCGGAAGAAGCGCAGCTCGGCGACGTCACCTTCGAAGCAAGCGCTGAGGATGTCGCGCGACGTGGGACCCTGGAGCGCCAACGCGGCCACCGCATCGGTGTAGTCATCGATTTCCACGTCGAGGCCGAACGCGTTCATCTGTAGCCAGCGCATGGCGGGCTCCGCAGCGTTGACCTGGTAAACGTCGTCGGCGTGGCGAAAGACCGTGCCCTCCTGCATGACCTTGCCCGCCGAGTCGCACCACGGCGTGTAAACGGCCTGCATCACGTCGCACTTGTGGATATCTCGGGTGAACACCCGTTGGATCAGCGCCGTCGCTCCTGGCCCCGCGATTCGGTACTTGTACAGCGGCGAGACGTCGATCATCGCCGCCTTGTTGCGGATGGCGGAATACTCGGGCTGGACGAAATCGTCGTAGCAGCCGGCGGCGAAGTGACCGGACCACTGGCGCCAGACCATTTGCTTGTTCAACTTCGCGGTCCGTGGATGAAATGGCGTTCCCTTCGACATCAGGCAGCGCCCCGCTTGCTTGCGGCCTCGAGGTCCTCGAGCACCCGACTCGCCGCGTTACGACCGGCGAGGCCGGTGACACCGCCGCCGCCGTGCGTCCCGGCGCCACAGAGGTAAAGGCCGGCGACCGGCGTTCGGTAGCCGGACCAGCCCGGCAACGGACGCAGGTACAGTGCCTGGTCCAGGCCGAGGTCGGCATCGTAGAGACAGCCGCCGGTGGCCGCGAAGAGCTGTTCGAGATCGGGGGGCGCCGCGACTGCCCGGGCGACCACCCGCTCGGTGAAGCCCGGCAGCACTTCTTCGATGACGGCGGCGACGATATCGGCGAGCCGGTCACGACCCTCCAGCCAGCCATCATCGTCTTCCGAATCGTCGACGAGACGCCGGGGCACGGCCTGCGTCCAGGCCGTGACAACGTGTTGCCCCGCAGGTGCCAGTCCCGTGTCCCACAGCGACGGCACGAAAAGCTGCACAGCAGGACGCTCGGGCAATACCCCCATGGCAGCGGCGTCGAAGGCACGCTCGAGATCGATGACAGCGGCTCCGATCTGCACGCGCCCGGCGAGCAGTTCCGCGACGTTTGCGCCGTCCACGGATTCGGGGAGACCATCCAGGGCGAACGTCACCGGGGCGACGCCGGCGCTCGCCCGGATTCCGCGCACGGCGTGGAGGAACTCGGGCGTCAGAACGGCGGCATCCAACAAGGAAAGATACGTGCGCAGCGGATCTGCCCCGGAAACGACCGTACCGGCTTCGACGTGCTCACCGGTCGTGAGGGTTACGCCCCGGGCGCTGCCGCGCTCGGTTTCGATGCGACCCACCTCCGCTTCCGTTCTGATCTCGGCGCCGGCGGCGCGGGCACAATCCGCCAGCGCCTTCGCCAGCGCTGCCATGCCACCGCGCACGTACGCCGGGCCGGAGAGAGGTCGACGCGGATTGGGAATCTGGTCGTGGACGGCGCGAAAGAACGTGCCGGCCGCATAGGGACCGCGCCAGCCCCCCTGCAGGCCGAGCCCGGCCACCAGCGCACGCAGGGGGGCACTGTCGAACCGTTCTTCGACGACGTCGCGCATCGACATCGGCAGCAATCGCATCGCCTCCTGCATGTCGCGGCGACCGAGCCGTCGCAGTCGCCAGCCGACCCGCAGCAGGTCCAACTTGTCGCCCGCCCGCAGGTCCTCCACCTCCGGCAAGGGTGCCTGGTACAGCGGCGCCAGAACCCCGGCGATGCGGGAGATCAGGCGCTCGAGATCCCGCAACGACCGCGCATCGGCGCTGGACAGCCCTACCCCACCGCCGGACGCGGTCTGGTCGCCGTTTACGAGTCGTCCCTTGCCGTCGAACCGCAGCCACCCGCCGTCGTGTATGGCAAGCGCCGTGCCGCGCGCCGGCGAGAGCACCAGGCCGTGCGACGCCAGCTTGAGCTCCTTGATCACCGAGCGGGCGAGCGTTTCGGCGCTCTGGAAGCCCGGCGAAGCGTGAAAGCCGGGGGTGAACTCCCTGGTCTGTATCGTGCCGCCGACTGCATCCGAACGCTCCAGTACCAGCACCGACCGGCCGGCGCGCGCCAGGTACGCGGCGGCCGCCAGGCCGTTGTGGCCCGCCCCGACGACGACAGCGTCGTAGCGTTCGCTCATCGGGCCACCCGCAAGATCTTCTGTGCGGCCAGCTTGCCGGGCGCACCCATCACACCGCCGCCCGGATGCGTGCCGGAGCCGCACTGGAAAAGGCCCTTTATCGGCGTTCGGTAGTCAGCCCAGCCGGCCGCCGGCCGGAGGAAGAAGAGCTGCTCGAGAGACAGCTCGCCGTGGAAGATGTTTCCCTGGGTCAGCCCGATCGTCTGCTCCAGGTCCCACGGCGTGATCACCTGGCGATGCAGAATGATGTCCGGCAGGTTGGGGATGTACTGGGTCAACGTGTCGATGACGGCGTCGCCGAACGCCTCCCGCTGCTCGCTCCAGGTTCCTTCCGCCAGCTCGTAGGGCGCGTACTGGACGAAGATCGACATGACGTGCTTTCCCGGCGGCGCCATCGACGGGTCTGCGAGCGTCGGGAGGACGACATCCATGTAGGGGCGGCGCGAAAAACGGCCGTACTTCGCGTCCCCGTAGGCAGTCTCGAGGTATTCGACGCTGGGGGATATCGACAGGGCGCCGCGGAGGTAGGATTCGGCCGTGTATCCGGTGCGTTCCTCGATACCTTCCAGGCAGCTCAACCGCGGAAGAGCGTCGAGCGCCAGGTTCACCTTGCCGGACGAGCCGCGGATCTTGAAGCGCTCGACAGCGGTGACGAACTCTGCATCGAGGTTCTCTGCGCCGACAAGCCCGAGAAACGTCCGCTTCGGGTCGAGGCTCGAGACAACGGTGCGGGCGCGGATCTCTTCTCCGCCTTCGACGACGACGCCGACCGCCCTGCCCCTGTCGATCAGCACGCGCTCGATCGGCGACTCCGTGCGGATCTCGGCACCGAACGACCGCGCCGCGCCGGCGATAGCCTCGGCGACGCTGCCCATGCCGCCCCGCGGCAGGCCCCAGGCACGGAACTGGCCGTCGATCTCGCCCATGTAGTGGTGCAGCATGACGTACGCCGAGCCCGGCGAGCGCGGCCCGAGAAACGTGCCGATGATGCCGCTCGCCGACAGCGTCCCGCGCAGCGGCTCGCTCTCGAACCACTCCTCGACGAAGTCGGCCGAGCTCATGGTCATCAGCTTGGCAACGTCGTAGAGGTGCTCGGCGTTGCGCCCGAACGTCCTGCCAATCTCTGCCAAAGCTCCAACGTTGCCGGGCGAAAGCGAGGTCGGATCGGGCGGCATCGCCGACAACAGCGGCCGCACCGTCATCGCCAGGTGGTACATGAGCTTGCCGAAGCGCTCGTACGCCTCGGCGTCGGTCGGCGAGAAGCGCATCAGCTCCTTGCGCGTCTCGGCGGCATCGTGCCAGCGCATCAGGTGGTTGCCGTCGAGCATCGGCGTCAACGTACCGTCGAGCGGCAGGAGCTCGAATCCGAAACGCGGCAGGTTCAGCTCGCTGATGATGCGCGGTCGCATCAGGCTGACGACGTACGAGCACACCGAGAACTTGAATCCGGGAAAGATCTCCTCGGTGATCGTCGCCCCGCCGAGCAGGTGGCGCCGCTCGAGGACGAGCACCGACTTGCCGGCCTTCGCCAGGTAGGCGGCGCAGACGAGACCGTTGTGGCCCCCGCCAACGATGATCGCGTCGTACGACTTGCCCATGCAGCAGAACCCAGGAGAAGCCCAGTGTCGGCGCCGTGTGCGAGAGCCGCATCATCGGCGGTGGTAGAATCCTATCCTCATTCGTCGCTTCTTTCACTCTGGGCCCCGTACGCGACTCCCGTGAGCCTTCCGCAATCCGTCAGTCTGACGCCGGGCAAGCGAGTCCTGTTTCTCACCAAGGACCCCGAGCTCATTCGCCGGCAGCTTCGCGGCGATCTCGACTTGACGATGGACGACGTCGCGGTCGGGGATCTGCTCGATGACGTCAACACGGATGCGATGACCCCCGCCTGGGTGTGTTTCAACCATCGGCCGGAGGACATCGCCCGGGAGGCCTACGCCGGTCTCGTCGTCGATGGAGAACGCTTGTTTCCCCGCGACGCGCTGCGCGACGGCAATTTCGAGGTCATCGTCTCGGGTCGTCGCAAGGGGGTCGGCAGCTCCCGCGAAACCGCCGTGCACGCCGAAAAGTACTCCGGCATCCGCATCGCCATCGCCGAGTCTTTCGCCCCCATACACGCCCGCAACAACATCAATCAGGGCGTGCTGATGGCCGACCACGCCGTTCTTCGCCGGCTACAGGCGGGCGAGGTGGTACCGCTGGACGAGTTTTGCCGCGACTTCGACCCGATCACCCGGATGATCGTCGAATCCGGGGGGCTGTTTCCTTTCGCCCGGGCGGTCGCCGAGGGGCGCATCCGTGTTCCCTCCCCCACCACGCCACAGCGGCCGCAGAACATGACGGAGAAGATCCTCGCCCGGCACCTGGTCGATGGCGAAAGCGACGGCGGAGGCGCGGAAACGGACGAGCGCGAGGCCCCGCGGGCGTGGCTAAAGCCCGGAGATGCCGTGCTCGTCGCGGTGGACGGCGGCTATTCGCACGACTTCACGTCGGCGCAGGTGCACCACTTCCTGAAGCAGGAGCACGGCGCGGACTACGTCCTCCGAAACCCGGAGCGCTTCGCCGCATTCGAAGACCACCTGGTGTACGCCGAGGAGGTCGCCAAGTTGCAGCCGTTTCTGCACCAGGTCGAGCAGATGCGCGAGCTGCAGCGCGCCTTCCAACAGCACACCGGCGTCGGCGACTACCTCACCCACGACGGCGAGTCGCCCGGAATCTGCCACGAGGTCGCGCGCGAGCACATGATCGGGCCGGGAGATTTCATCCAGGCAACCGACAGCCACACGTGCATGGGCGGCTGCAACAACGCCCTTTCGTGGGGCGTCGGGGCGACGGAGTACGCCAACCTGCTGTATTCGGGGTTCACCTTCGTCGAAGTCCCCGAGGCGATCCGCTTCGAGCTGGTCGGTGAGCTGGCAGAGAACGTGACCGCGAAGGATGTCATGCTGCACATCCTGTTGCACTTCGCGAGACCCCAACAGACCCTCAACCGGGTGATGGAGTTCACCGGCGAGGGGATTCGTGGGCTATCGCTCGACGAGCGCGCCACGCTCACCAACATGGCGACCGAGTGCTCGGCCCGCGGCGCCATCGTGGAGGCGGACGAGGCAACCTTCGCGTGGATCGCCGCGCGGCGGCCGGGCGCCGACGTGCAGGCCATGCGGGCGCGTGCCGTCGCTCCCGATGCGGAGGCCGCGTATGCCGGTGGAATCCACACCATCGACCTGGCGGCGATCGAGCCGATGGTCGCCCACCCCGGCGATCCTGACCGCGGCATCGCGTCCGATCCCACCAACGGAGCACCGGTAGTGGATTACGCCGGCGTGAAGATCGACATCGCCTACCGCCGGCAAGATAGACGATCTGGCTTTCTACCACCGCGTGGTCGAGGAAGCCGTCGCGGCGGGGCTGCGCGTCGCCGAAGGTGTGCAGTTCCTGATTCAGTACGGTTCGGAAACCGTCGAGTCATACGCCCACCAGAACGGTTTCGTCGACGCCTTCGAGCGGGCCGGGGTGACGCTGATACGGCCCGGCTGCGGCGCCTGTATCGGCTGCGGGCCCGGCGTCTCCGAAAGCGCAGAACAGGTTTCGATCAGCGCCATCAACCGCAATTACAAGGGACGTTCGGGCCCCGGAAAGCTCTACCTTGCCTCCCCCTTGACGGTAGCGGCCTCGGCGTTCACCGGCCGCATCACCGCTTACGAGCCGGGCATGTTCGCCCGCC
>CBDUAS010000198.1:0-7206 GCA_965365185.1 uncultured bacterium
TTCCGGCGGTGGTGCGGCACCGATCTCACCGGGACCGCCTTACTTTGGCTTCGACGTGGCACGGGACCTCGAAATCCGCTGACGGCCGAGGAGCATGGCAATGGTCTCCGAGCCCAACCTGCCAGGAGATGAACATCTTCCTGATCGGCGTTGAGATCGTGAGGTCGCGCAGGGCGACACGGCGCCGGTCAAAGACGGACGTCAGTCTCCGGGCGCGTTGCCATGCTCGCCCGCCCGCCGACGCGAACCGCCCCCCGCCGTTCGCGCATGAATTCGGCCTCTTCGCCCAACGCTGAGGCCCGCTCACCCGACAAGTCAGCGCCCGCCCATCCGGTGGGGGCAAACTCGACGTCGTTCGTCCCTCGCTCTCCCGTCGACGATGAAATCGATTCGGAAGGAGTCCGGCGTCATGGCACAGCTTGTTCGGGATGCTCGTTATGCCCTGCGGATGCTTCGCAAGCGGTGGGGGATCGCGCTGATCGCGGTGGTTTCGTTGGCTGTCGCCATCGGCGGAAACACGGCGGTCTTCAGCCTCGTTTCCGCCGTCGTGCTGCGGCCGACCTCGGTGACGGAGCCGGAGCGCGTCGTGCTGGTGCAGGAGCGGCTCAAGACGCAGTCGATCAACCTGAGCTCATTCACCATCTCGCCCGGCACCTGGGCCGACCTGCGCGAGCGCAGCCAGACCGCCCAGTCGTGGGCCGCCCTGCGCGCCGCCCAGCGCGGGCTGCGCGGTACCGAGCGCACGGAGCCGGTCAGCATTGCCGAGGCCACGCCGGGTTTCTTCGAGCTGGTGGGCACGCCCCTGCTGCGAGGTCGGGGGTTCCGCGCCGATGAAGGCGTGGAGGGTGGAGCCAAGGTGGCGGTGATCCGCTCGGAGTTCTGGGAGCGCGAGTACGGCGGTGCCGGCGATCCGCTCGGCGAGCTGCTGGTCATCGACGGCGAGCCCCACGAGGTCGTCGGCGTACTACCCGTCGGCTACAGCGTGCTGTTCGCCGGCGCCGACATCTGGGTGCCGCTGATCGACGATCCCGCGGAGCGCTCGCGCGACCAGCGCAACCTTGTGCCGCTGGCCCGCCTGGCGCCCGACGCCGGCGTCGAGGCGTTCGAGGCCGAGGTTGCGGCGCTCGCGCAACAACTCGAGAGCGAGTTTCCACAGGTTTTCGAGGGCTGGACGCTCGACGTGTTCAACTACCGGGAGGATATCCCCAACACCCAGACGCGCATCTTCTACACCCTGCTACAGGGCTCGGTGTTCTTCGTCCTGCTCATCGCCTGCGCCAACGTATCCAACCTGCTGCTCGCCCGGGGCCAGGAGCGCCGCCGCGAGATCGCCCTGCGCCTGACCCTCGGAGCGGGCCGCGGAAGCATCGTCCGGCAGTTGTTCACCGAGAGCGCGCTGCTGGTGGTCGCGGGTGTGCTGATCGGCATCGGCCTCGGTTGGTATGGCATTCGGCTGATGGTCAACTACGTCGCCGACGTCCTGCCGGCCAACATCGTCATCGCCCTCGATGGGCAGGTCCTGTTGTTCACGCTGCTCGTTTCCTGCGTCACCGGGCTCGTCTTCGGCATGGTGCCGGCCCTGCAGACGTTCCGACACAGCCACGCCGACACGATCAATTCGGGAGGCGGTCGAGCCAGCGCCACGAAGAGGCGCAAAACGTTGAGCCGGTCGCTGGTGGTCGCCGAGATCGCCCTGTCGCTGTTGGCGCTGGGGGGAGGCGGGGCGTTGATTCAGAGCTTCCTGCAGATACGCGGCGGCGATCCGGGGTTCGACCCGGCCCCCATTCTGACGGCACGGGTTCGCGTACCGCCCTCCAAGTACACCAGCGACGAGGAGACCCTCCTGCTTCTCGAGCGGGTTCTGCAGAGCGCCGAGTCGATCGAAGGAGCCGAGAAGGCGGCGCTGGTCAACGCGCTGCCGCGCACCTTCGGCTCACCCATCGAGACGTTCCAGATTCGCGGGCGTGAAACCGACCCGGGATCGCGCGCACCGCAGGCCTTCTCGTTGCTCGCCTCGCCGAGTTACCTCGATACCTTCGACATCGAGCTGCTCCAGGGGCGCTTTCTCGACGACACCGACGGGCTCGGGCAAGCGCCCGTCGCCGTGGTGAATCGCTCGTTTTCCGAAACCTGGCTCGCCGGCGAAAGCGCGGTGGGGCACTACATCGAGATCGACGGCGAGTCGCGCCAGATCGTCGGCGTCGTCGAGGACATCCAGCAAGTGCTGCTGCAGACCGGCGGAGGGGTGCAGTCGGAGACCATCTACCGGCCGATCGCTCAGGCCCCGCCGGCGAGCTTTTTCCTTACCTTGCGCGGCCGCGGCGCCGATCCGAGGGAGCTCGCCGATCCCCTGCGCGTGGCGCTGCGCGGCCTCGATCCCGACCTGGCGGTTTCGCAGGCGCTGACGATGAACCAGGTGACCGAGCAGAATTTCGTCGGCATCAACATCTTCAACACCATCCTCGGCGGGTTCGGTATCCTCGCCATCCTGCTGGCGGCGGTGGGCAGCTACGGAGTGCTGGCCTACTCGGTGAGCCAGCGGCGCAACGAAATCGGCATCCGCATAGCGCTCGGCGCCGAGGGCAGCCGCGTCGTGTGGATGGTGGCCCGCCAGGGGGTGTTCCTGGCCGTGCTCGGCCTGGCCATTGGCGGTGTGTTCATGTTCCCGCTGCTCGGCCTGATCCGATCGCTGATGGTGGGAATCGCGACCGTCAGCGGCGAGGTCGCGGCGGCGGTCGCCGTGCTGCTCTTCGCCGTGACGGTGGTCGCCAGTCTCGTGCCCGCGGTTCGCGCTGCGAACGTGGACCCGGTGAGCGCGCTGCAGCACGAATAGGACGCGGGTCGCCGGGAGCGTCGAGCGGCCGAGGCAACGGCATCCTGTTGCGCGCTTCGGGGGTCCCGCGTCAAGGCAACCTGTTGCGTGCTTCGGGGATCCCAGCTACGGCATTCTGTCGCGTAGCTCCTTCGATCCCTTACGGCTCGCCACCACCTCGCTGCCGTCCTTCATGCGGATGGTCAGGCGCCGGACGTCGTAGCGTCGCATCTCGGCGACGTAGTCGAGGTTGACGATGTGGGAGCGGTGCACGCGACAGAAACGATCGGGGTCGAGGCGCGCCTCGAGGTCGCCGAGCGTCAGGTCGAGCAAATGGGAGCCGTCGGCGCAGAATGCCTCGACGTAGTGATCGGACGCCTCGAACCGCATGATGCCGTCGACGGCGATGGGGACAATGCGGGTGCCGGTCCTGGCGTACAGGCGCTTGAGCCAGGGCTCGCCGAGCGCCGCCCGCTCGCCTTCGTACGAGTGGGCCGTCGCCCCGTCGTGCTCGATTCTCCGGCGCAGACGGTCGAGGGTCTCGCGAAAGCGGCGGCGGCCGAACGGCTTCACCAGGTAGTCGACGGCCTCGAACTCGAAGGCGCTCACCGCGTAGCGGTCGTACGCTGTGGTGAACACGACGCGGGGTCGATGGCGGATGCGCTCGAGCACCTGCAGGCCGCTGAGCTCGGGCAGCTCGACGTCGAGAAACACCACGTCCGGCTTGTTCTCGTCGATGAACCGGATCGCCGCCTCGCCGTCGGCGACCTCGCCGATCGCTTCGAGCCAGTCGATCTCGTCGACGAGCTCGCGCAAGCTGTCGCGCGCCAGGGGCTCGTCTTCGACGATGACGGCGCTCAGCTTCATGCTCCGCGCTTCCCCTGGGGCGCCGGCGCGGTCGACGCCGGCAGCTCGACTCTCACCGTGAAGCGCCCGTCGTCGGTCCGCGTCGTCAGTGCTGCTGCGTCCCCGTGGAGGGCTTCGAGGCGGCGGCGCAGGAGCCGCAGGCCGGTGCCGTCGGAGGCCTCGATCTTCGCTTCGTCGGCACCCGGGCCGTCGTCTTGCACTTCCAAGACCAGCCGATCGGCCCTCGTGCTCGCCCGGATCCACACGTTGCCGCCGTCGGCACGTGGCGCGATGCCGTGGGCGATCGCATTCTCCAGCAGCGGCTGCAGGGAGAACGAAGGCACGCTGTACGCGAGCGCCGCGTCCTCGATATCGGCATGAACCTGCAGGCGATCGGCGAGACGAAGCTTCTCGAGCGCCAGGTAGTCGCGCGCGAAGGCCCACTCCTCGGCCAGCAACACGGCGTCGCCGACCTCCTGCTGCACGCGCAGCGCATAGCGCATGAGGTCGCCGAATTGCTCCAGAGCCTCCTCGGCGGCGCGCGGGTCGCGGCGCACCAGGGCGAGCAACGAGTGCAGCGTGTTGAACAGGAAGTGCGGGTTGACCTGGGCCCTCAGGGCCTTCAGCTCCGCCTGGGCCCGCAGCGCCTCGGCCCGGGCGGCGGCAGCGGCCTGCTGCCGGGTGCGGATCTCGCCGAGGGCCGCGTAGGTGAATCCCACCAGCACCAGGTACAGCAGCGAGCTCATGAGAATCTGCCCTTTGGCGACGTCATCCAGACCCGCGCTCGCTTGCTCCAGCTCCTCGAGCTGCAGCGGGAGCAGCAACATGAGGGTGACCGTGAGCGCCGCGTTGAGGCCGGCGAAGCCGATCCAGGTTCCGAGGTGGGTGGCCAGGAACCTGCCCCAATGCCTGCCGGACCAGTGTGTTGCCCGGCAGATCCGGATCACCCCGATCCCCAGAATCGCCGGGGGGGCGATGTAGTAGAGGGCGCCGATCACCGCCGTGTGGAAGGGCACGGAACCCTCGGCGGCAAAGGCGAAGGCGTACAGCGCCAGGAGCGGCGTCCAGGCGAGTATGTAGAGCGTGCCGATCCAACGAAAAGAGCGAGGCTGCATCGTCCTGCAAGTATACGGCGCGAACGCCGCGATCAGGGTGCCGTTCGCGCGCCGGTTGGCTCGCTGAGCGGCGCTACGTGCTGTTGGCGGGCGGAGGCGGCCCACGGCCGATGCGGCGCCATCACCCGGCCTACTTCTTCCGCTTCTTCCTCGGCCGCGGCTTCGGCAGCGCCTTCTCGGTAATCGCCACGAGCTCGCTCAACCACGCCCGATCCTCTAGGCCGCCCTCGATGAGGAACGACTCCTTCGCCCCCTCGTAGGCGGGCGCCATCACCGGCTCGCCGATGAACGCGCGCCCTTCTTCGGTCGGCTTGATGAAGAGCTGGTTGTCGCAAATCAACCCGACGACCTTGCCCTTCGAGTACAGGGTGCAGCCGCCGAACATCATGCGCGAGGACATGTCGCACGATGCGTCGATTTGATCGATGACGAACTGGACGAAATCGGGGTCTTGGGCCATGGGAGGGTCGGCCTCAGCGCTCCTTGCGCGCCGTAACCTGCTCCAGAACGCCCTGGTTCGCCGCACCCAGCGCTTCGATCACCGACTCGGGCACCTTCGGCGACGGCACGGCGTTGACGATCGGAGGGATCGAGCGCAGGTAGGCGAAGATGGCGACGATGTCCTCGTCATCGAGGCTCGTAATGTTGAACCATGGCATGGGCGGCAGGATCGTGCGGCCGTCGCCGCCGAGGTGCTTGGCCGTCCGGAAGATGTCCAGAAACATCTCCTCCGTCCACGTCCCTGTGCCCGTCTCCATATCGGGAGTAAGGTTCATGGCGTAGGTCACGCCGATGGGCATGGCGAAGCTGGTAAAGGTGGGGCCGATGTTGCCGACGTTGCGCGGGTCGACTTCGCCGTAGGGATCCGGGGCGCCGCGCGGGTGGCCGGACAGCATGCGCTCCATCTCCATGTACGACGCGCCGGTCTCCGCGTCGACGTTCCACGGCGTGTGGCAATCGTTGCAGCCGCCGAATGCCACCAGGGCCTCGCCGCGCTCGATCTGCTCGGCGCTGTAGTCGTGCTCCGGCGCGGTGCCGATCACCACCGGGCCGAAGTCCATCGGCTGCGGCCCCGGGGCCGGCGCGGCAGAGGCTGTCGCCGTGGCCGATTCGCCGGCGGGCGCCGCTTGCCCGCAGGCCATCGCCGTTAGGCAAAGAACCACTGTCCAGAGTACCGATAGCCGTCGCATGTCCCCTCCTGCGCGGTGTGAATGCCCCCGACCCGCGCGGAGACGCCGTATCCGGGCGTCCGATCATTGCTGCAGGGTCGGCGCGTGTCGACGAGGAAAGGGTGCGAGCGCACCCGGACGCGTCACGCTGCGCGGGACAATAGCGTTTCGGATGGGGTATTGGCAACGGGATTGCTCGCCCGGCAGCGAGCCCGACGGCGGGACCGCCGCAGTCTACTTCCCTGAGTGGCGAAGGCTTGTCCGAACTTCCGTATGTAAAGGTAACTATTCATAATGAATAGTTAACTGTACAATACGATGGATGAAGCCACGTCACGACATCCTCAGCCACGTGCGCCGCAACCGCCTGCGGTTCGACCTGACCCAGCAGCAATTGGCCGAACGCGTGGGCGTCACCCGCCAGACGATCCTGTCCATCGAGAAGGGTAAGTACAGCCCGACGGTCGGGCTTGCCCTGCGCCTGGCCCGTGAACTCGAGGTGAGCGTTGAGGAGCTCTTCGAGCTGGAAGGGGGAAGCGATGACTAAACGACAGGCGGTCGCCGCCTGGTTCAGATCGCCTTCGAATCTCGTCGCGTCGATCCTGGTGATCGGAGGGTTCCTGCTCACGAGCATCGACGAGATCTGGTTGCTCCTGATGGGGGTCGGCATTTTCGGCCCGGGAATCCTGCGCGAGCTCGGCTGGCTTCGGGACAAGGACGAATTCGAGCTCCGCGTCGCCCGTCGCGCCGGCTATCACGCTTACCTGGTCGGCGGCGCCATGATCTTCTCCCTGGTCGCCGTGTACCGCTCGCAGGAACCCGTCATCGAGGAGCCATCTTCTTTAGTCACCTCCATCTTCGTTGTGATGTGGTTTACCTGGCTCCTGAGCTCCCTGCTGTCGTATTGGGGGCCCCTGAAGATGGCCACGCGACTGCTCTATGCCTTCGGCGTCGTGTGGCTGCTGTTCAACATCGCCGCGGGAGAAGGGAACGTGGTCACCAGCTTCATGCAGTCGCTGCTGGCGGTGCCGTTCTTCGCCGCCGCCGTGTTCGCGAAGCGCTTTCCGCGCATTGTCGGTTTGCTGCTGATCGCCGTATCGGTCTTCCTGTTCTTCTTCTTCGGCTGGGACGACATCTTCCAAGTGCGACCGTTCAAGGGTGGACTGGAAGCGATCGTTTTGTTCCTCGGGCCCCTGGTCGTCAGCGGTGTGGCCTTGCTGGCCGGATACCGGGGGCCGTCCCCCGAAACCGTCGAGGTCAAAGC
>CBDUAS010000199.1:0-7179 GCA_965365185.1 uncultured bacterium
GTCTCTCCTCGACGACCGCGACGCGGCCGTGTCCCGCGACGGTGGCACCGTGGCCTTTGTCGCCCGCAAGCTCGAACGACATCTGTGGGCGGTGCCCCTCGAGTCCGCGACCGGCATCGCGCGCAGCGGCGAAATGCAGCTTCTGACGCGCACCGAGCCGCTCAACTACTACCCGGGCGTCTCGCGCGACGGAAACACACTCGGATGGACGGCGCACGGTGTTGCCGGGTTCGTCCACACCCTCGATCTGACCGGGTTCGTGTTCGGCGACCCGTTCTTAGCGCAGGAGACGAAGGTAACAACCGTTTGGGATCCCGGGAGTCGGGAGACCGCGGTGGACTTCCTTCCCCAGGGTCTCGTCTTCAGTTCTACCGAGGGAGGCACCTACCAGCTTCGCGAGAGCCGGTGCACGGAATGCAGCACGATCCCCTTGACCGATCCGGGCGAAAATGCCGCGGACTACTCCCCGGCGGTATCGCCCGACGGTTTGCGGATCGCCTTCACGTCGGTGCGCGAGGGCAGCGAGGACATCTGGTTGCTGGCGCTGGAAGGCAACGGGCAACCGCGACGCATCACCAGTCTTCCGGGAGCAGAGCAGTCGCCGTCGTGGACACCGGACGGCAACAGCCTCGTATTTCGGTCGTTGGGGGCGAAGGGCTCGGACATCTGGCAAGTCGACCTGCACACCGATGACCCCGCCCCGTACCCGATCCTCCAGCGACCCGGCGAGCAGGACTGGCCGCGATGGTCCGCCGACGGCAAGCGCCTGTACTTTGCCTCGAATGAAGGCGGCGCCTGGGAAATTTGGATGCAAGACGACAACAGAGAGGTCTACCCCGTCACCCGCCTCGCCGGGTTGGGCGCCGGCCTGCCGGCCGTTGATTTCTTCAAGAAGTTCGCGATCACCGCAGACATGCTGATCCTGCCGATCGAGAGGGTAGCCAGCGACGAGCTGTGGTTGCTGACCATGCCCGCGGCGGCCGGAAGCGACGCGCCAACGGAGGCAGGCGATTCCTCCACGAGCGCCCGGAGCCAGTAATGGACATCGTCGAACAGTATCTCGAGCTGGTCTCGGGCTTCGTCTGGGGCCCGTTCTTCCTGGTGCCGCTGCTCCTGTTCACCGGTCTGTTCCTCACCATCCGGCTGCGCGGGCTGCAGTTTCGGGAGCTGGCGCACTCGCTCTGGCTGGCGCTGGTGGTGCGCAAGGAGAGCGACGCCGAGGGTGATATTTCCCATTTCCAGGCCCTGATGACCGCCCTGGCGGCTACGGTCGGCACCGGCAACATCGTCGGCGTCGCCGTCGGCATCGCATCCGGAGGCCCGGGTGCCCTGTTCTGGATGTGGATGACGGGCCTTGTCGGCATGGCGACCAAGTACTCGGAGGCGGTCCTGTCGGTACGATTCCGCCAGGTCGACGCGAAGGGGGAACAGACGGGCGGCCCGATGTACTACCTGGAGAAGGGCATCGGCGGCCCGCTCGGCAAGCTCCTCGGCGTCATGTTCGCGCTGTTCGCCGCGGTGGCGGCGTTCGGCATCGGCAACATGGTGCAGTCGAACGCCGTGGCCAGCGCGGTGTCGAACTCCGCCGCAACGTTCGGGTTCTCGCTGCACCCGGGCATCGTCGGCGCGATCCTCGCGTTCATGGCCGGCTTGGTGATTCTCGGCGGCATCAAGTCGATCGGCCGCTTCACCGGAACCTTCGTGCCGCTGATGATCGTGGTGTATATCACCGGCGTGGGACTCGTGTTGATCCTGAATGCGGCGGAGATTCCCAACGCCCTGCGCCTGGTGTTTGTCGGCGCGTTCTCGCCCACGGCCGCCGCCGGGGGCTTCCTCGGCGCCGGCGTCGCTCAGGCGATCCGCCACGGTGTCGCCCGCGGCATCTTCTCCAACGAGTCGGGCCTGGGTTCCGCCGGCATCGCGGCCGCCGCGGCGCAGACCAAGGAACCGGTGCGCCAGGCGCTCGTGTCGATGACGCAGACATTCATCGACACGATTGTGGTTTGTTCGCTCACCGGCATCGCCATCATCTCGACGGGCGCCTGGCAGGGCTCGGCCGACGGCGCCGAGATGACCCAGCTCGCCTTCCGCACCGGCTTGCCGGGCCAGGCCGGCGGCCTCATCGTCGCCGTCAGCCTTTCGCTGTTCGCCTTCTCTACCATCCTCGGCTGGGCTTACTACGGCGAAAAGAGCCTCGAGTATCTCCTCGGCATCAAGGCGATCGTTCCGTATCGGGTCGTGTTCATCGTCGCGATCTTCGGCGGCAGCATCGGCCGTCTCGGTGTCGTCTGGCTCCTGTCGGACATCATGAACGGCCTGATGGCGCTGCCCAACCTGATCGGCCTGCTGTTCCTCTCCGGCATCATCGTGTCGGAGACGCGGTCTTACTTCGAGCGCATCGGCCGGCAGGTCGATAGGGGCGTTCGCTGAGCGCGACAATTGGCGCGCAGAGTACCGACGCTCGGAAGCGTAACCAGGACAGTGGCGGCGACGCGGTGCCGGGAACGATGCTGCCGTTGATCCCGATGTGAGGGCCCATGCGGCTCGAACACCGAGCCCGGATCGAGAATCAGCCCCGCAGCGCGCCGACCAGCGCCCCGACGATCTCGTCGACGGGCCGCCGCGCCAGGGTCTCGTTCACCGTCAGCGTAAAGCCGCCCCATTCCTGGGGCCCGGGAAGTAGGATCCCGGCATCAGCGACGCGCTCGCGATAGGCGGCCAGATCCGCATGCGTGACGTGGAGCTTGAAGACGTTGGTGCCGTTCGGGATCCGCTCCACCCGCATCTGGCGAACGGTCTCGAGCTCCACGATGAGCTGCTCCGCCGCGCTTACACCGGCGGCAAAGCGCTCCTCGAAGCCCTCGATGCAGTGCAGCGATACCGCGGCGAGCGGCCAGGCGCCGGGCAGGGCGCCGCCGAACATGCGACGCGGATGGTACAGATCGTCGAGCAGCGCGGCCGGTCCGGCCAGAATCGCTCCCGAGCTTGCCCCGAAGTACTTCCACATCGACACGTACACGGTGTCGAAATGGGATGCGTATTCTCGCGGCGAGATGCCCGTATAGCCCGACGCCATGAACAGGCGGGCACCGTCCAGATGGGTGCGAATGCCGTTCGCGCGCGCGTAGGCGCAGATCCTCTGCATCTCGCCATAGTCGAACCTCTCCCCGAGGCGTCGACGAATCGGCGACTCGATGACGATCACGCCGAGGCCCGTTCTCACCCGGCCGGACGCGGTGCGGTCGATCAGTTCCTCGATCTCGGCGAGCGTAAACGTTCCCCTGCCGTGCGCCAGCGGCACGAGGTTGAGGTTGCTCAGCACCTCGGCGCAATCGCCCGAATCGTTGTACAGATGGCTGTCGTACTGCACGGCGACGCGATGATCGTTGTCGGCCAGGATGCGCACGGCGAGGTGATTCGCCAAGGTTCCGGTGGCCAGGAAGACAGCCCGTTCCTTGCCGAGAACCGCCGCCATGCGCTCCTCGAGCTCGGCGACCACGCCGCCATTGCTGTAGTAGTCAGCCTCGATGCCGCGTTCGCCGACGATGCGGGCGAGCAGTTCGACGGTTTCGGCCGGCGTGTACGACGGCCCGTCACCACTCAGCTTGACCAGCCGGCCGAGCGCGGCGAGCTCATTGCCGTTGTCCTGGCTCTTCGCAAGGCCCCACCCGGGGATGGCCACCAGGGGCAGGCTCGTGATTCCCCACTGCACCATGGCGCGACGCGTCAGCGGATCCATGCGACCTCCTGTCGTTCTTCGCTCGAGTCTGTCCCGCTCCGGTGGGCGACTTGGTTGTCCTGATCGGCGAGCGTAGCATGGGCCAGCGACCGTTCCTGAAGCCGATCTCGAATCACGCCCGGGGGGAATGACCATGAAGAAACTCGCTCTCATCCTGCTTCTCACCTGCATGGCATGTGCACCCGAGGCGGCGGTCGATACCGAGGTCGCCGCGTGGGAAGCGCGGGCGGCGGGCATCACGATCATCCGCGACGACTGGGGTGTTCCGCACATCTACGGCGAGACCGACGCCGACGCCGTCTTCGGCATGATCTACGCGCAGGCCGAGGACGACTTCAACCGCATCGAGGTGAACTTCCTCAACTCGCAGGGGCGCCTGGCCGAGGCCGAGGGCGAGGCGGAAATCTGGCGCGACCTGCGCATGAAGCTCTTCATCGACCCCGCCGACATGCAGGCGCAGTACGAGGCCAGCCCGCAGTGGCTCAAGGACCTGATGGATGCGTGGGCGGACGGTCTGAACTACTACCTGCACACCCATCCCGAGGTGACTCCCAGGGTGCTGAACCGCTTCGAGCCGTGGATGGCGCTGACGTTCAGCGAGGGCAGCATCGGCGGCGACATCGAGCGGGTGAACCTGGAGGATCTCGAGGCGTTCTACGAGCAGCAGGCAGGGGCCGGGTCGATGGGGGCGAGCTCCGTGGAGCCCGAGCCCGACGCCGAGGCGGTGTCGTCGAGCCTCGTCGAGCCCGACCGCGACGCCGAGCCGATGGGTTCGAACGGCATCGCCATCGCGCCGGCGAACACCGCCGGCGGCAACGCACTGCTGCTCATCAATCCCCACACTTCGTTCTTCTTCCGCGAAGAGTTGCACATGGTCAGCGAGGAGGGGCTGAACGCGTACGGTGCGGTGACCTGGGGTCAGTTCTTCGTCTATCAGGGCTTCAACGAGAACGCCGGTTGGATGCACACCTCCAGCGGCGTCGACAACATCGACGAGTTCCTCGAGACGATCATCGAGCGCGAGGGTGCTCTCTATTACCAATATGGCGACGAAGAGCGGCCGCTGACGACCCGTCAGGTTACGGTGCCCTACAAGACCGACGCCGGGATGGCCGAGCGTGAGTTCACCGTCTACCGGACCCATCGCGGCCCGATCGTGCGTGCGGTGGGCGACCGCTGGGTGAGCGTTGCGCTGATGGAGGAGCCGATGAAGGCGCTCATCCAATCGTACTCGCGGACCAAGGCGCGCAACTACGACGAGTTCGTCCAGACGATGCGGACGCACACGAATTCGTCAAACAACACGCTGTTCGCGGATTCCGAGGGGAACATCGCCTACTTCCACTCCAACTTCATCCCGGTGCGGGACACCGGCTTCGACTACCTGCGGCCGGTCGACGGCAGCGACCCGGCAACCGATTGGCAGGGTGTGCACACCTTCGAGGAGACGCCCAACTCGGTGAACCCTTCCGTCGGCTGGGTGCAGAACACCAACAACTGGCCGTTTTCTGCCGCCGGCCCCGACAGCCCGAGCCGCGACGACTACCCCGTGTACGTGGAGCGCGGCGGCGAAAACGCCCGCGGTTTACATGCCCTCCGCTTGCTCGAGGGCCGCAGCGACTTCACCCTCGATGGGCTCATCGAAGCCGCCTACGACAGCTACATCATCGGCTTCGAGGAATTCATCCCGGCCCTGATTGCGGCGTACGATGAGACCCCGGCCTCCGATCCGCTCCGGACGCGTCTCGCCGAGCCGATCGATGCGCTGCGTGATTGGGATTTACGCTTTGCCGTCGATTCCGTGCCCACTTCGCTGGCGATCTTCTGGGGCCAGCAGGTGCGGGGAGCAGACACGATGCGACGGGCAACCCCCGAGGGGCTCCTCGAGGGCTTCGTTTCCGCGGTCTCGAAGCTGGAGGCCGACTTCGGCACCTGGCGGACTCCCTGGGGCGAGATCAACCGCTTCCAGCGCCGCAACGGCGACATCGTCCAGCAGTTCGACGACGACGCGCCCAGCACGCCGGTGGCGTTCGTGTCCGGTCGCTGGGGATCGCTGGCGTCGTTCGGTGCCCGCGCCTATCCGCAAACCAAGCGGTGGTACGGCACGAGCGGCAATAGCTTTGTCGCCGTGGTCGAGTTCGGCGACCGTGTGCGCGCCCGTGCCGTCACCGCCGGCGGCCTCAACAGCGACCCGCAGTCGCCCCATTTCAACGATCAGGCCGAGCGCTACGCCACGGGTGACCTCCGGGACGTGTACTTCTACCGCAGCGATCTCGAGGGGCATGTCGAGCGCGAATACAATCCGGGGCGTTGAACTCCGACTACCCATTGCGCTCCCCCTCGGCATCGGCGATGAGGCGTGTCCTCTCGCTCGACGACAGGCATTGTTGCTCGGTTACGAATGATTCCGCCATTGTGGTCTGCCCCGGCCAAGTCCTCCACGGAGCTGCCTGCGCCGATTTGGAGCACGCGTGGCCGCGGTGTAGCTTTTCTCCGTGAACAGACCATCGGTGCGCCACGGCTTCGCTCTGGTTTCGGTCTTCGCCCTCCTGCTGCTCGCAGGCTGCGGCTCTCAGCCGGACACTCCCCAACGGCCAGCCGGTTTCTCCTGATGGCGTGAAAGCGGCCGATACCCCGCCCGATTGTCTGGAAGCAGGATTCGCCCATGGAATACAGAGTTCTCGGCCGAACCGGCGTCAGGGTGTCTGCGATCGCCTTGGGTACGGCGAACTTCGCCGACCCGACGCCGGAAGACGAAGCACGGCAGATCCTCGAGCGCGCGATCGACGCCGGCATCAACCTGATCGACACCGGCAATAGCTACGCGAAAGGGGAGGCGGAGCGGATCATCGGCCGGTCCTTGAAGGAAAGTGGGCTGCGCAAGCAGGTCCTGCTTACCACGAAGGTGTTTCCGCCGACGGGACCCGGGCCCAACGATCGTGGCAACTCCAGGCTGCACGTCATGCAGGCGTGCGACGACTCGCTCGAGCGGCTGCAGACCGACTACATCGACCTCTACTTCATCCACCGGTTCGATCCGGACACACCGCAGGAAGAGACGTTGGCCGCCCTCGACGATCTGGTGCGTTCCGGAAAGGTGCGTTACGTCGCCTGCTCCACCCACCCCGCGTGGCGGGTGATGGAGGCACTGGCGATCAGCGATCAGCGCGGGTACGCCAGGTACTGTTGCGAGCAGCCGCCCTACAACCTGCTGGACCGGCGCATCGAGAACGAGCTCGTGCCGCTCTGCCTGGAGCACGGTCTGGGCCTGATGCCCTGGTCACCGGTCGCCCAGGGGGTGCTCGCCGGGCGTTACGCGGCGGCCGATGCCTTCCCCGAAGGCTCGCGGGCGGCGTACCGTGGCGGGATCTACGCGGAACGGATCAACGCAGCCGGCATCGACGTCGCGTGGATGACCAGCGGCGGCGTATCGGTGGACC
>CBDUAS010000200.1:0-7168 GCA_965365185.1 uncultured bacterium
AGGGAGCTGTTGCAGCGCCTCGGCGGCCGCTGGGACCAGCGGCGTCAGGTGCTGCGAAAGGCCGAGCCGGCCGATCTCGCCGCTCTGGAGGCGCTGCTCGTAGCCTGCTCGCGGTCAGACGGCGCCGTCAAGATGCAGCGGGGGGCCGGTAGCCGGGGGACCCTCGAGGCGCTGTGCCGGCGCGTCTGCGCGGCATGAAGGCCCGCTCGTCCGCCGTTCCGCCTACCGCCGGAGTGCGCCGGCGACGAAATCGGCGCCCGCAGAGCGGAATCGCCGCGGTGGCCGGGGTTACAGCGACGGCGGCCGCCTCAGTCGGCCGAAGCTCGATGGATCCGCCGCGCCAGCCGCGATTTCGTGCGCGCCGCGGCGTTGCGATGGATGATGCCCAGGCGAGCGGTGCGGTCGATGAGTCCCTGGGTCTGGACCCACTGGGCCTGGATGGCGTCGCGATCTCCCGCGGCGATGGCCTCGTGAAGGCGGCGAATCGAGGTCCGCAGCGTCGATCGACGCATCCGGTTGTGTGCGTTGCGCCGGACATTCTGGCGCATTCGTTTCTTGGCAGATTTGATAATCGGCATCTTTGACAAGCTCCATTGACGGCAGACGAGAAGGATAGGACGGCACCCGAGCCCGGTCAATCCGCGGACTCGGCGGCAGAAAGAGCGCGGGTTCTGCGCTCCGTGGGCGCCGTCGCCGCGATCACGATGGTCTCGCGCGTCGCGGGGTACGGCCGGGATATCGTCTCTACGTACTTTTTCGGGACGGGTCTTTTCGCCGACGCGTTCGTGGCCGCGTTTCGACTCCCCAATATCTTACGACGGCTGGTGGGGGAGGGAAACGTCGCGGCGGCGTTCGTGCCGGTTTTCGAACACGAGGCGGCGGCGCGCCCGCGTGCGAGGCTGTGGAAGCTCGCGGACACCTTTCACCTCGTCATCGCCGGCGTCGCGTCGTTGCTGACCTTCGGCGGCATCCTGGCGGCACCGTTGCTGGTTCGCTGGGTGCTGATTCCGGGCAACCCGGAGGCCTGGCGTCTGACCACCGAGCTCGCCTGGATCACCTTCCCCTATCTGATCTTCATATCCTCGGCGTCCGCCTTGATGGCGGTGCTGAACGCCCGGGATCGGTTTGCCGCCGCCGCTTTCACGCCGGTTTTGTACAACCTCACGCTCATCGCCTCGGTACTGGTGATGGTGCGGGTGCAGATGCCGATATACGTCTGGGCGGCCGCCGCCGTGATCGGTGGCTTCGTGCAGTGGCTCTCACTGGTGCCGCACGCCTGGTCTCTCGGCATGCGGTTCACCCCCGGTGTTCCGCTGTCCGACCCGGCGTTGCGGCGTATCGGGCGACTGATGGTTCCGGGCCTGTTCGGGGTGGGAATCACGCAGATCAACGTGCTCGTCGGTCAGTCTCTCGCCAGCTTTCTCGGGCTCGGGAGCATCGCCAGTCTTTTCTACGCTCAGCGGATCACCGAGCTGCCGCTGGGCGTGTTCGCCATCGCGATCGCCACGGTCGTCCTGCCGCTGATGTCGCGACAGGCGGCCCGTGGCGACGGAAAGCAGATGGTCGACACGCTGAGCTTCGCCTTGCGGCAGGTTGCCTTCATCATCCTCCCGGCGACGGTCGGGCTCATCATCATGCGTGTGGAAATCGTCTCCGTGCTGTTCGAGCGCGGAGCCTTCGGAGCATCGTCGACGGCACGGACGGCGGCGGCGCTGGGCGCCTACTGCCTGGGATTGATCGCGTTCGCCGGTGTCCGCGTCGTGGCGCCGGGGTTTTACGCGCTGCGCGACACGCTGACGCCGGTCCGCGTCGGGGCGGTGGCAATGGTCGTCAACATCGTCGGCTGCCTGCTGCTGATTCCGGTTTTCGATCACGTCGGCATCGCGCTGGCCGGCTCGATCGCCGGCTACGTGAACGTCGGCCTGCTGCTCCTCCTGCTCCGTCGTCGTGTCGGCAGTCTCGGCGGCCGGGCCCTGCTGACCAGCGGCGTCCGCATCGCCGCGGCGTCGGCGGTGATGGGCTGGGTAGTGCAGGGGACGCGAGTCTCATGGTTTCCACAGACGGATTCGGGTCTTGTCGCCCGCCTGATCGCCCTGGCGGCGATCATCGGGCTCGGCCTTCTCACCTACCTCGCCGCCGCTGCGCTGTTGCGGGCTCCGGAGCTCGGCGAGCTGCGCCGCATCCGCGGTCGCCGTGGAACCAGCCCATGATCTGCGTGATCCAGCGAGTAGCGGGCGCTTCCGTAACCGTCGACGATCGCCGCGTCGGGGCCATCGATGCGGGTCTCCTGGCTCTTGTCGGTGTGCTCGTGGGTGACGACGACGACGATGTCGCGTGGATCGCGGATCGGTTGCGTCACCTGCGCATCTTCGCCGATGATCAAGGTCGCATGAACCTCTCGATCGAAGACGTCGGCGGCAGCCTGCTGCTCGTGTCGCAGTTCACACTCGCGGCCGACACGCGGCGGGGTCGACGGCCGTCGTTTTCGCGTGCCGCGGAACCGCAGCGAGCCCGGGAGCTGTTCGATCGTCTCGTGCAGCGTCTGCGGAGCCTCGACATGACGGTGCGTACCGGAGAGTTCGGCGCCAGCATGCAAGTGCGATCCGTCAACGACGGGCCGGTGACCATCGTCGTCGATTCGGCGCAGCGGCGCGGAACTCTCAAGGGTGGCGCATGAACGCCGAGAGTCCCGGGTACGGTGGCTGGCTTACCGATTACGTCGAGCATCTGCGGGCGGAGCGCGGGTTGTCGTCACGGACGGTAGAGGCCTATGTCGCCGACCTGACGGCGTTCGCTGCCTGGGCGGGCAAACAAGAGATCGCCGCACTGGCCGCCCGGCCGCAGGATATCCGCGGGTTCCTCGCGGCTCGCCGCGCCGCGGGACTCAGCGAGCGCACAGTGGCGCGCTCGCTCTCATCTCTGCGAGGCTTCTTTCGTTACTGTGTTGCCGCTGGGCGCCTGCATGAGGATCCCACAGAGCTGATCAAGGCCAGAGAGCTGCCGCGACCCCTTCCCAAGGCCCTGAGTCGCGAACAGGTGGAGTCGATTCTCGAACAGCCGGATACCGGCACACCGGCCGGAATTCGTGATCGGGCGATGCTGGAGGTCGCGTACGGTAGCGGCCTGCGGGTCAGCGAGCTGGTCAACTTGCATCTCAACGACCTGGATCTGGAGGAGGGTTTCATCCGCTGCCGCGGCAAGGGAGCGAAGGAGCGGCTGGTGCCCTTGGGAGGGCAAGCGGTTCGCTGGATCGTCGCGTACCTGGGACGGTCGCGTCCGCGCTACTGCAGACGTAACAACGAGCCCTTTCTGTTTCTCAGCCAGCAAGGCAGGCCGATGTCACGTCAGTGGTTCGGCAAGAGTTTGAAACGGTACGCCCGCGCGGCCGGCGTTCCCGCTTCCAAGGTGAGCCCGCACGTGCTGCGACACTCCTTTGCGACGCATCTGCTCGAAGGCGATGCCGACCTGCGCGCCGTCCAGGCCATGCTCGGCCACGCGCGCATCGCCACCACCGAGGTTTACACTCACGTCGACCGAAGTCGCCTGAGACGCGTGTACGATCGCTACCACCCCCGCGCGTGAGACTGTGAGCGCAGACCTGTTGGACAGACTCGACGCGGCGCAGCGCGAGCTGGTGTTCGCCTGCGGTCACCAGGCAGCGGCCCGCGGCGATCACGCCTTTCTCGTCGGGGGCTCCGTGCGCGACCTGATACTCGGCCGTGAGCACGATGATCTGGACGTCGTCGTGGAGGGCGACGGTCTTGCGGTGGCACAGAGCCTGGCGCGCTCCGTCGCCGGCCACCTCACCCGGCACCATGCCTTCCAGACCGCCACGGTGACGACCCCCGAGGGAGTTCGCGTGGACGTCGCCACCGCGAGGGCGGAGGAGTATCCGCGACTTGGCCAGCTTCCGCAGATCACGCCGGGGACCCTCCGGCAGGACCTCGAACGACGCGATTTCACCATCAACACGATGGCGATCTCGCTGCATCCCGATGATCGGGGCACCTTCATCGATCCGCTCGGTGGGCTGGCGGATCTGCGGTCAGAGCGAATCCGGGTCATGCACCCGCGCTCCTTTGCCGACGACCCGACGCGCGTGCTGCGCGGCCTCCGATTCGCCCTGCGCTTCGGCTACGAGATCGAAGAGCAAACCGGAAGCTGGCTGCGAGAGGCGATTGCCGGCGGCTACCTGGCCGAGGTGTCGGGCGATCGGGTTCGCAAGGAGGTCCGCCTGAGCTTCAGCGAAGCGCCCGTCCACGGGCCATTGAGGCTGCACCAGGAGGGGGTGCTGCAGGAGATTCACCCCGACCTGGCGGCCCACGAGACCCACCTGAGGCGACTCGAAGATGCACTCGACCGCTTTGACCGAGGTCCTGCCTCGGCCACGGCACCCGCGGTGACATCCCGCTGGGTGCTGCGACTCACCTGTTGCGCGGCCGAGATGGCGCCACAGGGGCGCTGGGGGCTTGTCCGGCGTCTGCGGCTCAGCCGCGAGGAGCGGGCGCCCCTCATCGATGCCGGGGCTCCATGGCGACGGTCGGCGGAGCAATTGGCGAGCTCCGGACGGATGCGCGACAGCGATCTGGAGCGTGCCCTGCGTCCCGTTTCGCCAGCAGCCCTGCTCGTGGTTGCCGCCGTACACGGTGAGGAAAACTTTGAAGCGAAAGCGGTGTGGCACTACCTGGAAGCGCTGCAGGGCATGCGAAGCGCGCTGAGCGGGGCGGATTTGCTCGACTTGGGGGTTCCGGAGGGGCCCGCCGTGGGGGACTATCTCGAAAAGCTGCGCGCCGCTCGGCTGGACGGAAAGGCGAACACCGCGGCCGACGAACGCCGCCTGGTGGCCGCCTGGTTGGCCGGAAAACCGCTCTGACACGCAGTTTGCGGCGTTTTCGACGATTGACGCAAGCGGAGGTGCATGATAGCGTCGCACGGACTTTCCTCTCCGCGCTTACTCCTCCGTACGCGCCCCGTCCTCATTCTCGAGCGCTCAGATTATGGCTAACCAAGGAACTCATCTTCTCACGTCCGAGTCGGTCACCGAGGGCCATCCCGACAAGATTGCCGACCAGATCTCCGACTCGGTTCTGGACGCGGTGATGGCCTCCGACCCGATGGGTCGCGTCGCCTGTGAGACGCTGGTGACCACCGGGCTGGCCGTTGTCGCCGGAGAGATCACCACCACGGCGACCCTCGATGTGCCGCGCATCGTCCGGAAGGCGATCTCCGAGATCGGTTATACCCGCGCCAAGTACGGCTTCGACAGCGAGACGTGCGCCGTCATGACGACGCTCGACGAGCAGTCACCCGACATCGCACAGGGCGTCGACCCCGGGGGCGCCGGTGACCAGGGACTGATGTACGGATACGCCTGCACGGAGACGGTCGAGCTCATGCCGCTGCCGATCATGCTCGCGCATCGCCTCAGCCGGCGCCTGGCCACGGTGCGCAAGGAGGGGGCGGTGGATTACCTGCGACCGGACGGGAAATCGCAGGTGACGGTGGAGTACGAGGGGCACACGCCCAAGGCGGTCACCGCGGTGGTCATCTCGACGCAGCACGGCCCGGAGGTCACCACAGAAGACCTGCGCCATGACGTCATCGAGAAGGTCATCGAGCCGATCATCCCCGCCGAGCTGCGAGCCGCCGACATCGTCTACCACGTCAATCCTACGGGTCGATTCGTTACCGGGGGTCCGCAAGGCGATGCGGGGCTCACTGGGCGCAAGATTATCGTCGACACCTACGGCGGCGTCGGCGGTCACGGCGGCGGCGCCTTTTCCGGGAAGGACTGCACCAAGGTCGACCGTACGGCGTGCTACATGGCCCGTCACGTGGCCAAGAACCTGGTGGCGGCCGGCGCCGCCGAGCGCCTCACGCTCCAGGTGGCCTACGCCATCGGCGTAGCGGAGCCGGTTTCGATCATGGTGCATACATTCGGCACCGGCCGGGTGGCGGACGGGCGCATTACCGAAGTCGTGCGCGACGTCTTCGACATGACCCCGAAGGGGATGATCGAGTACCTCGACCTACGCCGGCCGATCTACCGCCAGACGGCCGCGTACGGGCACTTCGGCCGCGAGGAGCCCGGCTTTACTTGGGAGGAGCTACGCGCGGCCGATCGCCTGCGTCTCGACCTCGGCCTGAGCGAGGCGGACGTCCCCGAAGCGGTACGCGAGAAGGTCCTCGCCACCGCTGCCGGCTAGCCGGACGGACTGCCACGCCGCCCCGGGCCTGCGCTGCCAGGCCGCGCCGACCGAGAAGATGCCCCGCGGCCCCGGCGCCGCATGCCTCCGGAGGCGCACCGCAGGCCCGCGCGCGGGAGGGACCACCGTGGGGGGGCTGCGTGGCGTCAGGTCCGCAGGCCGACCGTGATGTATCCGGCCAGTGCGAGAAAAAGCGCGTGCGGTGCCCACGCAGCGATCACCGGCGGTAGGATCTCGGCCGCGCCGACGGCGCGGAAGAAGACAAACGCCAGCCAGAACAGCACGGTCAAGCCGAGGGCGACGGCGACCCCCGATAGCGTGCCCTGACGCCCCATGCGAAAGCCGAAGGGGATGCCGACGAGGGCGAGAACGAAGACGATCGCCGGGAAGGCGAACTTCTGTTGCAGGTCGATCTTGTACTTGCTGGCGTCGAAGCCGCGCGTCTCCAGGCTGTCGATATGTGCGCGCAGCTCGGCAGCGCTCATCTGCTCAGGCAGCCGCTGTTCGGTGCCGAAATACTCCGGCTGCTCGGTGAACTGCAGGGGCGCGGAGACCATGCGCATGAGCTCCGGTGAGGTGATGGTGCCGTTTTCGCCGTAGACGTAGTGGCGCCGCCAGCTATCCGTTCCCACCCAGCCGCCGTCCTCCCAGTGCGCCCGCGCCGCATAGTCGACGCGGGCCAGGCGCCAGGCGTCATCGTCGAGGTAGTAGACACGCAGGCCCTGGAACGTTTGCTGATCCGGGTCGTAGTCGGCGTAGTTGAAGATGTAGTTGCCGTTGCGGCCACGAGCCCAGTGCCCACCGGCCGGGCGAACGGAAAACTGCGTGCTGCCCAGATTGAGCGACTGCTTCACCTCCTCGGCTCGCTGGTTGGTGTAGGGAACGATGTAGTCCGACACCGCGTATTCGACGATCGTCAAGCCCATCGCGGGGATCAGCATGGGCGCGGCCAGGCGAAACAG
>CBDUAS010000201.1:0-7117 GCA_965365185.1 uncultured bacterium
CGATACACCAGCCGATTCGTCTCCGCGCCCCACGGGCGCGTGGTGGTCACTTCCAGCGCAATCGAGGCGCCGTTGGGCGCGATGGTCAGCACTTCACGCACCCTGACGATCTCGCCGTCGATCTCGCCGCTGGCCTCGCTGATCATCGACAATCCGCGGACGCGGCTCCGCATCATGAACTTCTGCGTGCCCGGCCGCGGCGGCATCACCCAGGTCTCCCCTCCCATCTGGTACGCACGCGGTTCCGAGCCCGGCAGGCGGCTGGAGATGATCAGCGCGTCGTTGCGCCGTTGGACGACGTAGAGAGTCTCCGGCGCGTGGTCACCCAGACCCTCGAGGCCGTCACCCGTGGTGATCTGGCTGGCCTCCTCGTCCAGGCGCCAGACGCCGTTGAAATCCGGACGCTGGGCGACCGCCGGTGCCGCCAGCCCGAGCATCACCAGGGAGAGAGCCGCTATTCGTTCACGCATGGCGCCAGATTCTATCAGGACCGTCACCGCCAGCCGGAAACATCGGTTCCCGCAGGGGCGTTCGCTTCGATGTGATCGGCCATGATGCGCAGCAGCTCCGCATTCGAGTACGGCCGCCAGCCATGCCCCCCGCGCGGGCCGAAGGTGAACGAGCCCTCGTAGTACGGATCCGTCGTGCTCTCGAGGAACTCCTGCATGTGGTAAACGCCGACATTGAGATAGAAGTTGTCCATGTCGCCGGTAATCACGTGCAGCTTGCCGACGAGTTGAGGACCGAGCTCCTCCCAGTTCGCTTCCAGGATGTGGCGCAGGTCATAGTTCTCGCGCCAGTACGCGGCCACCTCGGCGTCGATCTCGCCCGTCTTCTTGTCGAACAACGGCTTGAAATAGCCATCGTCGCCGACCGGTCCGAACACCGCGCTCCAGATGTCGAGCTGCTGTCCTGATCGACCCCTGGTGCCGTTGACCAGCTCCATGGTGTTGCGCTGCTGCGACGTCAAGCGCACCTCGCCGGTGGGAGCGAAACGAGTGTTGGCGGTCGGCACCCGATACCAGTCGTGCTGCTTGTAGAAGGCGTTCTCGTCCTCGTAGATGTTGATCCCCTCGACGTTGCGGAAATCGAGCGGATCCGGGGCGAAGGACCAGGTCCCGCCGTAAAAGTCCGGGTAGAACACCTGCAGGGCAAACGACTCCCAGCCGCCGGTCGAGCCACCCGTCAGGACGCGCGCCCAGCCCTCCGGAATCATGCGGAACTGCCCCTCCAACAGCGGAATCAACTCCTGGTGGATGGCGTCGCCGTAAGGACCGTTGTTCGCCGAGTTAACCGCATACGAATCGTCGAAATAGGGCGTAGGATGCTGGATCGTCACGGCGACGAAGCGGGGAAAATCATCGGATGTCCATGCGTCGGTGAACGCAGTACCTCTCGGGCTGCCGAAACCGAAGGGATTGCCCAACGAGAAGTGCCCTTGCTGGTAGACAGTCGGGTAAAGAACGTCCGGATTGGCTTCGTAGTCCTTGGGGAGCAGCACGGTGGCGCCGATGTACATCGGCTTTCCCCAAAACGCGGTGAGAATGTCCGACTGAATCTTCACGCGTTTGACCCAATCGGTGTCCGCGGGCACGTCGATGGGTGGCAGTACGTCGGTGACCTCGATGCGGTGGACGGCGGCCTCCGCCGGGTCGATGCGTAGCTGCCGCACCTCGGACACGACGTTGCCCGGTGCCCGCCGCCAATTCTGGCCCTCCCACTGGTCGTCGTGCATCCACACGACGTGACCGTCGGCCCGCTCGAAGCGCGTGTACTTGTTCAGCACCGCCTGTACCTGATAATCGCCGGGGGGAAAGTCGCCGAGGCTCTCGATCGGCCAACCGAGCGTGGATGCATCGATCGTGACCGCTTCGCCGGGCGCCAGGTCCTCGAAATCGACGCCGAACAGCGGCGGACCGTAGCGGCCTACCTGCAGGCGCGGCTCGGGCTCCGAATCTCGTGAGACCGCCAGAAACATGCGGCCGGTCAGGGGCTCGGCACTGACCTCGGCCGGAAAAGATATCTCGAAGCGCAGCCCCGTGGTCGCCGATTCGCCCGTCGGGGCACAGCCGCAAAGTGCCCCCACGATGGCCGGCAGGAGGATCGACGACATCAACATCGCGGAACGTTTCATTGCGTCACCGCTCCTTTCGCGCACGTTGGGGCGATCGCCCCGGAACGGCGCCGGATGGATCGATTTCTTCCCAAGCCGCGCACTCGACCGCACGCCGAGACAGGCCCTCAGCGGACGTTAGCCGGGATCCCACCGTGCGTCCAACCGGGGCTACTCTGCCCTGCTCACCGAACGTGCGGCAGGGGCGCCGGCCGCGTCTGCGGCGCTGCCTCGTAAATGTACGATTCTTCCTACATTTTTCGCCGTGTTCGGAGCCCGGGGTGCTGCTAGAGTGGTCCTAACGACATTGGCGAGGGTTATCCCCTGATTCCTCACCGTCCAGGCTCCCCAGAAGCCACAGGGGTACCTATGCGCTTCCGCTTCCTGGTCATCGTCGCCTTCGCCCTGATCGTCTCCCCGCACATCGCCTTCGCACAAATCAGCGACACCGGAGCGATCTCCGTCCGCGTCGCCGATCCTGACGGCGCCGCCCTGGCGGGCGTGCTGGTCACCGTCCAGGGCCCCCTGGGGGTGCGCCGCGAGCACACCGGCATCAACGGCACGGCCCGGATTCCGGGTCTGTCCCCGGGTCCGTACACGGCTACGTTCACACTTCAAGGCTTCACCGAAGTCGTGCGCGACAACCTACGCATATCGGTCGGTCGGACGTTCGAGGTCGTGGTCGGGATGGAGCTCGCCGCGGTCGAGGAGACCATCACGATCGAGGGGGAGAGCCCGGTGGTCGACGTCAAGTCGACGAACATCGGCAGCATCTACACCGACGACCTGATCAACATGTCCCCGACCTCCTCCGGACTGTGGGCCGGCGTCATCGACCACGTGCCCGGTGTCGTCACCTCCGCAGTGGACGTTGGCGGCAGCGAGGCCGGGCAACAGTCTCAGTTCTCCGCACGCGGCGGCAGCAACGCCCAGAACGTGTATGCCCTCAACGGCGCCAACACGACCGATCCGCACGCGCTGGGCGCTTCGTCGATGTACTACTCGATCAGCTCGTTCGAGGAGATCGGCGTCTCGACCGGGGCCCATGACGTAGAGGTGCAAGCACCCGGCGTGGTGCTCAACATGGTTTCGAAGACTGGCAGCAACGACTGGCATGGGGGCGCCAAGATCTTCTACGAAGCAGAGGGCTTCTCCGCCAGCAACGTGACGGACGAACAGAGAGAGCGCGGCGCCGGCGAAGGCAATCCGAACACCAAGCTCGGTGACATCGACCTGCAGTTCGGCGGCCCTATCGTCCGCGACCGAGCCTGGTTCTTCATCGATTACTGGAGCTTCCAGGTCGACCGCCTCATCGTCGGCCTGCCGGCCAGCGAGATCGACGATACGACGCTGAAGAACTGGACCGTAAACGGCACCGTGCAACTCGCCGACAATCATCGGACGACCGCGCGCCTGTTCACCGACAACAAGGTGCGGGGTAACCGCAACGCGGGCGGCAACATCCCCCCCGAGTCTGCCTGGCTCCAGGACTCGCTGGCGCTGATTCCGCAGTTCCAGTATCAGGGCGTGCTGACGCCGAACGTCTTTCTCGATGCGCGGTTCTCGTTCACCATGGTGAACTTCCCGCTGGAGGCGAAGGACGCCGACAGCGGCCATCCCCATCCCGATTTCATGGGCGACGTCATGCCGCCGTCGATCGAGCGAACGTCGGGCGCCGTATTGCCCGGTAGCCCGCCCACCCGCGAGGTCCTGTTCGAGCGCGACAACTTCGACCTCTCCTCCAACCTCTCCTGGTACCTCACCGAGGAGACCCGCAGCCACGACATCAAGCTCGGGGGCAACCTCGCCCGCGCCTCCTCCTTTTCCCCCGACAACCGCGGCTACATCTGGGGCTTCCAGCAGCAGTTCTTCGACGGAAATCCCTCGCGCGTGCGCCTCTGGAACCACTCCGGCGTGGACATCCGCAACACGGCGCGACCGAATGCGCCCTGGATTCGAGGCTCTGCCGTGGGCCTGTACGCCCAGGACTCGATCACCTTCGCCAACCGGCTGACGGTCACTCTGGGGCTGCGCTACGACTGGTCGGATAGCTGGCTGCCGGCACAGTGTCGGACCGAATCGCTGTTCCCACAGCTTGGAGCGCTGTTTCAGGCCGACTGCTTCGACGAGCAACCGCAAGTGACGCGCTGGAGCGATTTCGTGCCCCGCCTGGGGGTCACCTACGACCTTACCGGCGACGGTCGCACGGCGCTGAAGGCCAACTACTCGCGCTATTCGAACCAGCAGGGCGTACGCTGGGGTAGCTTCCTGAATCCCAACGACGTCGGCACACAGCTCTACACCTGGATCGACGCCAACGGCGACGGCCTCTTCCAGTTTGGCGAGCAGGACACCCTGCTGAGCCAATTCTTCCCCGGGGTGACCACCGACATCGACCCGCAGCTTCGTTCGCCGCTCACCGACGAGATCAGCTTCGGGATCGACCGCGAGCTGCTGCCAAACCTGCAGGTGAGCGCCACGTTCATCTACCGCACTGACAGTAATTTCGTCGAAGACGTCAATACGGGCGTCCCGTACGGTCCCATCGCCGAGGCGCTCGGCGTGGAGGATTCCTACGACCCGGTGACGGTCACCGAGCCCGGGCCGGACGGCGTCGTCGGCACCGACGACGATGGCGGTCCGATGACCGTCTACAGCCAGGATCCGGAGACCTTCGACGACTCCCTGTTCTACCTCACCAACCCGGTCGAGACGATGGGGTTCGACTTCCTGTACAACCGCTACGTCGGCTTGTCGCTCGTGGCCCACAAGCGCTGGAGCAACAACTGGCAGGTCCTGGCCTCGTGGGACATCGGGCGGGCGGAAGGCACGTTCGATGGCGGCGGGGCCGGCGGCGCCGGCAGCCTGCTCGATGATCCCAACACCGACATCAACCGCCAGGGGCTGACCATCTGGGACCGGCCTCATCTGGTCAAGATCACCGGCAACTACCTGTTCCGTGAACCTATCGGTGTCAACCTGGGGATGTTCCTGCGGCTGCAATCCGGCGAGCCGATGATCCGTCGCGCAGCGCTGCCGGCACTGGGCACGCCGGAGCAGCCACCGATCAACCAGGGACAAGAGAACGTCCGCGTCGAGCAGCGCGGCCGACACGTGAACCTGTTCGGCGTCGAGCGCCTGGACCCATTGGCAGTCCTGGATCTACGGGCCGAAAAGCAGTTCACCGTCGGCAGGTTCGGCGTGCTGCACCTCTACGCCGACCTGTTCAACGTCTTCAACGCCAACACGGTGACCGCCATCGAGGTCGACTCGAGCCCCAGCTACAACGATATCTTCTGGCTGGTCTCGCCACGCGTCTTCCGCATCGGCGCGGGATTCGATTTCTGATGCGGGCGCTCGCGTTGTGCGTGGCCATCGCCGGCGCCCTCGGCTTCGCCGGCCCCCAGGGGCGCGATCAACGCCCGGTGTTCGGCGCCGACATCTCGATGGTGATGGTCAATGTCTCCGTGATCGACGAGAACGGCATGCCGGTGGTCGGCCTCGGCCCCGAGGACTTCATCGTCGCCGAGGACGGCGTCGAGCAACGCGTGGCGGTGGTGCTGAAGCCGAACGAGGTGCCCGCTGACGTCGGTCTGTTGGTGGACCTGAGCGGCAGCGTACGTTCGGACGAGTTGGCCCTGCGGCGCGACGCCTTGGCGCTCGTCGACGCTCTGAGACCAGACGACTGCGTGTACTTCCTGCCTTTCTCCAACGAGGTGGGCGAGGGCACCTGGGGACGCCCCGCCGATGCGGAGCTGCGTGCAGCGATCGAGCGCGCGCAGATTCGCGGCTACACGCCTCTGTACGACGCCCTCATCCAGGGGATCTATCGCCTCGAGCACGCCGTCGAACGCTGTGCGTTGCCCTCCGAAGAAGAGCGTCGCAAGGCACTGGTGGTGATCACGGATGGTGGCGACACGTCGAGCACAGCCGAGTTCGCGGCTGCCGTCAACGCCGCGTCCGTGGCGGAGGTCCCGATCTTCCCCGTCGCTATCGGCGTGGCCATCACCGACGGCCAGAGCGCCAACATCGGCGCCGGCTATCAGCGTCGGCAGAATACCGGCGCGGACGCACGGAAGAAGGCGGCCGCGGCCGGTAGCGCCGACCCCGTCGCAGAAAGAGTCAACGAGTTCGACCACGTGGCGCAAGCCGCCCGGCAGTCCGCCCAGGAGCGCTGGGATCAGCGCATGCGCAGCCTCGGCATGGGCCTTGCCGAGTCGCTGCAGGAAATCGCGAGCATCAGCGGCGGCAAGTACATCAACGGCGGCGAGAGCATCAGCGGCCTGCAGGTCGCCTACGAAGAGCTTCTCAACTGGCTGCGGTCGTCCTACGTCGTCGGGTACTACCCGCCGACCCGGGTGCGCGAACAAGGCCGCCGGGGTCGCGCAGTGTGGCACGAGATCGACGTCGCCACCCGCGATCAGTCACATCGCGTCTACGCCCGGCCGGGCTATTTTCGCAGCGATGTCGACCCCGTGGCGGCCGCCGCCGCGGTGCAAGCCGGCGTCGAGATGCTGCAGCAAGGGCACGCCGCCGACTCGATCGTTGCATTCGACAACGCTCTGGACGCCGATCCGTTCAACTGGGAAGCCCACTACTACCGCGGCCGAGCGCTCGGCTCTCAGGGCCTCATCCGCGAGGCCCGCGACGACTTCCTCGCTGCCGCGAGCCTCGGGCCCGGCTACGGCCCCGTGCACGAGTTCGTCGCCATCTCGTCGGCGGACGTCGGCGACCTCGAGACCGCCTGGGAGCACGCTATACGCGCCCACCACGCCGGCTACGACATGAGCCACCGGTTCGACGCCCTGCGCCAGCTCGCGCCGCCGCCGGAGGATTTCGCTGCTCGGCTGGCCAGACCGCGGCTTTACGTCGGTCGCGCGATCATCCCGGATCCGGAAGCACAAGCGATCCTCGAGGCGGTCCTGCGGGCCGTGCGGCGGGCCATCGCGGAATCCGACGAGTTCGCCCTGGTGATCGACGCGGAGCTGGCCGACTATTACGTCC
>CBDUAS010000202.1:0-7096 GCA_965365185.1 uncultured bacterium
CCGCCTGTCGGATGCGGCTTTCGGGTGCGGCTGTCGCCGGTCCTCGGGCCCACAGGCGTGCAGCAGTGGGGCGGTTCTGCCGTCGGTGCCACGCTCGTCGACGCGGTCGCCGAGGGGCGCTGTGGTCGCGGGCGGGCGCTGGCCGAGGGTCGTTTCGCGGTCGACGCGCAGGGCAACGTGACGCGTCTCTATTAGCCGATTCGACGCCCCTATGCAGCCGGTGCATAATGGCGGCATGAGCACAAACAACGCAGCGGTAAACGGGCCGGTCCGCGTCGTCATCATGGGCGCCGCAGGGCGTGATTTTCACAATTTCAACGTCTATTTTCGCGACAACGACCAGTACCGAGTCGTCGCGTTCACGGCGACCCAGATCCCCAACATCGACGATCGCCGCTACCCGGCGGAGCTCGCCGGGAGCCTGTACCCGGACGGCGTACCGATCCACCCGGAAGACGAGCTCGAACGAATCATCCGCGAGGAACACGTCCAGCAGGTGGTGTTCGCCTACAGCGACGTGCCCCACGAGTACGTCATGCACATCGCCTCTCGCGTCAACGCCGCCGGGGCGGACTTTCGCCTCATGGGAGCGGAAAACGCCATGGTGGCGTCGACCAAGCCGGTTGTCTCGATCTGTGCCGTGCGCACCGGTTGCGGCAAGAGCCAGACAACTCGACGCGTGGTGCAGATCCTCCAGGGGCTGGGCAAGCGAGTCGTGGTGATCCGTCACCCGATGCCGTATGGAGATCTGGTCGCGCAGCGCGTGCAGCGCTTCGCCGAGCTCTCGGACCTCGACAAGCATGAGTGCACCATCGAGGAGCGCGAAGAGTACGAGCCCCACATCGTTCGCGACGTGGTCGTGTTCGCCGGTGTCGACTACGAAGCCATCCTGCGCGAGGCCGAAAAAGAGGCGGACATCATTGTCTGGGATGGGGGTAACAACGATATCTCCCTGATCAAGCCCGACCTCGAGATCGTCGTGCTCGATCCCCACCGTCCAGGTCACGAGCTGAGTTACTACCCGGGAGAGACCAACTTCCGGAGCGCCGACGTCCTGGTGATCAACAAGATCACCACAGCCGATCCCGCCGGTGTCGAGGAGGTGCGGACGAACATTCGTCGGGTCAATCCCGAGGCGAGCGTCGTCGACGCCGCGTCGCCGCAGTTCGTCGACGGGGACCCGGGTGAGATCGCCGGCAAGCGGGTGCTGGTCGTCGAGGACGGCCCGACGTTGACGCACGGCGAGATGCGCTACGGTGCCGGCGTCATGGCGGCGCGCAAGTTCGGCGCGGCCGAGATCGTCGATCCGCGCCCCGGCGCCGTCGGCAGCATTGCGGCGACGTTCGAGACCTATCCGCACACCGACATGGTCCTGCCGGCGATGGGCTACGGAAAAGACCAGATTGCGGACCTCGAGGCGACCATCGAGGCCACCCCGTGCGACCTGGTGCTCATCGCAACGCCGATCGATCTGCGCCGACTGGTGAACTTCGATCGCCCGGCGATGCGGGTAACGTACGAGCTGCAGGAGATCGGCCAGCCGACGCTGGAAGAACCGTTGCGCGCCTTCGTCGACGCGCTTTGAGCCCGCCGTGAAGCGCGGCATCCGGCGACAGGTTCTGGACAATCGCCTCACCGTGGTGACCGAGCAGGTGCCCGCGGTGCGCTCCGCCAGCCTGGGCATCTGGGTGAAGATGGGTTCTCGCTTCGAGTTACCGGCCGAGGCGGGCATCTCGCACTTCATCGAGCACATGCTTTTCAAAGGCACCGGTACGCGATCGGCAAGGCAGATCGCCTTCGCCATTGACGCCATGGGCGGGCAGCTCGACGCCTTCACCACCAAGGAGCACGCGTGCTACTACGCCAACGTTCTCGACGAGCACGTCGAGGATGCGTTTGCGCTGCTCTCGGACATCGTTCTGGACCCGGTCTTCGAGGCGCAGGAGGTGGAGCGCGAGCGCGACGTCATTCTCGAAGAGCTGGCGGCCGTCGAGGACTCACCCGAGGACCTGTTGTGGGAGGAGTTCGCCAGCTCGTTTTGGCCCGACCATCCCCTGGGGGCTCCGATTCTCGGCACCCGGGAGACCATCGAGTCTTTCACCCGCCCACAGCTCAGCGCGTTCTTCCAGCGCGCGTACGAGCCGGCCAACGTCGTCGTCGCTGCCTCCGGGCACCTCTGCCACCGCCAGGTGCTCGAGGCCGCCGTAAACCTCTTCGGCCAGCTCGACAACCGCGGCGAGCCGCCTCGGCTCGTCGCTCCGGTTCACCGGCAGCACTTGCGTATTGGTCGCAAGCAGCAGCTCGAGCAGGTGCACATCGCTGTCGGCTGTCCGGCGCCGGCGGCAGCCGCCGACGAGCGCTACACGGCGTTCGTCCTCAATGCCGTGCTCGGCGGCAGTGTCTCCTCGCGACTCTTCCAGCGCATCCGCGAAGAGCAGGGCCTGGCGTACAACGTCTACTCGTCGCTCGAGACCTACACAGACGCCGGCTGCTTCTGGATCTACGCTGCCACGCGTGCCGACGCCGCGGCGACGGTTCTCGACTTGATCGTTGCGGAGCTCCGGCTGCTGCGGGAGCGGTCGGTGCCCGCGGACGAGCTGCACCGGATGAAAGAGAACTTGAAGGGCAATCTGATGCTCGGTCTGGAGAGCACGGTCGGCCGCATGAGCGCGCTGGCGCAGCAGGAGATGTACTTCGGCCGGACGTTCGACATGGATGAGATCCTCGCCGGCATCGAGGCGGTTTCCAGCGAGGACGTTCGCAAGCTGGCTTGCAGCGTTTTTGCCGACGACGGCATCGCCGTTGACGTGCTGACACGGGCGAGGACGGCCGATGAGCTCGGGCTTCGACTCGTCGACGGGCTGGTGCTCCCCGGTGGGGGGCGGCTTTCGCCCGCCTGAGTTGGAGGCGCTGTAGCCGCAGGATAGAATGCGTCGCACCGTCGGTGCCATCGCCGTCCACGGCTCACTCAACCGCCCGCAACGCTCCAACCCTACAGTCCTCGCAATGATCGGACGCTACACCCGTGCCGAGATGGGCAGCATCTGGAGCGAAGCGGCACAGTATGCCGCCTGGCTCGAGGTGGAGCTCGCGGCCGCGGAGGCGATGGTCGAGCTCGGCCACATCCCCGCAGCGGCGATGGAGGAGGTGCGTCGGGCCGTGCCGCCAGACCCGCAGCGGGTAGCCGAGATCGAGAGCCGGACGAAGCACGACGTGATCGCGTTTCTCGAGGCCATCGAGCAGCAGATCGGGCCTCCGGCCCGGTACTTGCACCTCGGCTTGACCTCGTCGGATGTCCTGGACACGTCCTTGGCGCTGCGCCTGGTTCGCGCCGCGGACATCCTCATCACCGGATGCGAGTCGCTGGTCGAGCTGTGCCTGCAGAAGGCGCTCGAATACCGACGGCAGCCGATGGTCGGACGCACGCACGGCATCCATGCAGAGCCCATCAGCTTGGGGTTGAAGTTCCTCCGCTATCACCAGGAGTTCCTGCGCGGCCTGGAGCGTTTACGAAGGGCTCGCGAGACCGTCCGCTACGGCCAGATCTCCGGCGCCGTGGGCAGCTACGGAACGCTCGATCCGGCCGTCGAAACGCTCGTGTGTGCCAGGCTGGGTCTCGAGGTGGAGCCGGTTTCGTCCCAGGTCATCCCGCGAGATCGCCACGCCGAGTTCCTCGCCGCACTCGCAATTGTTGCAGCGTCGATCGAAAACGTCGCCGTGGAGATCCGCGGCCTCCAGCGCACCGAGGTACTGGAGGCGGCGGAGCCTTTCGGCAGCGGGCAGAAAGGCTCTTCGGTCATGCCGCACAAGCGCAATCCGATCAAGTCGGAGAACCTCACGGGTCTGGCGCGGCTGATGCGCGCATACGCGATGACCGGATTCGAGAACGTCGCACTGTGGCACGAACGAGATATCTCGCACTCGTCCGTGGAGCGGGTAGCGCTCGCCGACGCCTGCATTGTCCTGGACTTCATGCAGCATCGCCTCCACGGGGTCGTGTCGGGTCTGCAGGTCTTTCCCGAGGCGATGAAACGGAACCTGGACCTGACCAACGGGCTGGTGTTCTCCAGCCGGGTGCTCGAGGCGTTGCTGCAGGCGGGCTTGGCGCGCACGGAGGCCTACAGCCTGGTGCAGCGTGCCGCAATGCGGTGTTGGGAAACCCGCGAGCCCCTCAAACGGGTGCTCGCGGCCGATGCCGAAGTGATGAGCAGACTGACGGAGGCGCAGCTCGACGAAGCGTTCGACATCGATGCCGCTCTCGCCGGCGTCGAGGCCGTCTTCGAACGGGTGGTCGATTGATGTCGAAAAGCCTGAACCACTGCTGCGGCGTGTTCGGCATCCTCGGCCATCGTGAGGCCGCCAGGCTTGCCTACCTCGGCCTGTACGCCCTGCAGCACAGGGGGCAGGAAAGCAGCGGCATCGCCACGGCCAACCTCGGTGCCATGTTCGTCGAGCGGGGCATGGGCGAAGTAGCGGACGTGTTCACCAGCGAACGGCTCGATCATCTCCCCGGAAGGTCGGCGATCGGTCACGTTCGGTACTCCACTTCCGGATCCAGCACGCTGGCGAACGCCCAACCCGTGCGCATCGAGTCGCGTCGGGGCGCGATCGCGCTGGGACACAACGGCAACCTGGTGAACGCCAAATCGATCCGCCAACAACTCGAGCAGAAGGGCGCAATCTTCACTTCCTCCAGCGACACCGAGGTCATGCTGCACCTGTTCGCCCGCAGCGATTACGACGACGTCGCCGATGCTCTGGTGGACGCCTTGAGCCAAGTGCGGGGGGCGTTCACCATGACGCTGCTGACGAACGAGTCGTTGATCGGCGTGCGAGACCCGCTGGGATTCCGGCCACTTTCGATCGGTGTGCTCGACGGCGCCATGGTGCTGGCGTCGGAGACGTGCGCGTTCGACCTCATCGGGGCCAGCTACCTCCGCGACATCGCGCCCGGCGAGCTGGTGGTGATCGGAGAGGAATCGGTGGGTTCGAGCGCCGCCCTCGACGCCGCCGCGTCCGGGCCGGGCGGCGTCGCTCCCGGGTTCCGTTCCTTGCGGCCGTGGCAACGGGTCACGGAGCGGCGTTGCATCTTCGAGCACGTTTACTTCGCTCGGCCTGACAGCGTCTTGTTCGGTGCCAGCGTTATGGACGCGCGTAAGCGCATGGGCCGGATCCTCGCGCAGGAGGCACCGGCCGACGCCGACATGGTGGTGCCCGTGCCGGACGGCGGCGTGTGGGCGTCGCTGGGCTACTCGGCGGAGTCCGGACTGCCGTTCGAGCCTGCGCTGATTCGAAACCACTACGTCGGCCGCACGTTCATCGAGCCGCGACAGTCGATTCGTCACTTCGGCGTCAAGGTGAAGCTCAATCCGGTGGCCAGCGTGATTCGCGACAAGCGCATCGTTCTGATCGACGATTCGATTGTTCGCGGCACGACAAGCGCCAAGATCGTCGAGATGATCCGCAGCGCCGGAGCCGCGGAGGTGCACGTTCGGGTTTCGTCACCTCCTTACATCTCGCCCTGCTACTACGGCATCGACACACCGAATCGCGAAGACCTGGTGGCTGCCAACCACTCCGTCGAGGAGATCTGCAGTCAGATCGGTGCCGACTCGCTCGCCTACCTGTCTCACGAGGGGCTCCAGCGGGCGCTGCCCGACGGTGACACGGCCTATTGCGGTGCCTGCTTCACCACCGAGTACCCGATCCCGTTGGGCAGCGAGCTGAAGCAGCAGCTGAAGCTTTTCCAGCCGGTCGGCGCAGGGCCCGCCCGGCCGGATGATCATGACTGACGGCGGTACCGTAACCGCCGCGGAACCGGCGGCCCCGGTTGCTGCCGCCACCGTCGAGGAGCAACTGTGAGCAAAGACGCCGGTAAGCCGGGTCTGACGTACAGCGATGCCGGCGTAGACCGGTCGGCGGCGGCGGACGCGAAGGCGCGAATCCGTGAGCTGGTGCGCTCGACGTTCACGGCCGACGTGGTCGGCGACGTCGGCAGCTTCGGCGGTGGGTTCCGGCTCTCCGCCGCCGACTCTCCCGCCCTGTTGGTGGCGTCCGCGGACGGGGTCGGAACCAAGCTCAAGATCGCGGTGATGGCCGGTGCGCACGCGGGAGTCGGCTACGACATCGTCGCGCACTGCGCCAACGACATCCTCACCCAGGGCGCGCGACCGCTGTTCTTCCTCGACTACCTCGCTCTCGGCGAGATGGATGGCGCGGTCGTCGAACAGGTCCTGACGGGCGTGGCCCGGGCGTGCCGCGATGTCGGTGCGGCGCTGATCGGCGGCGAGACCGCCGAGATGCCCGACATCTATCAGCCGGGCGAATACGATTTGGCCGGCTTCATCGTCGGTCAAACCATCGGCGACGCGTTGCTGGACGGAACAGCCATCCAGCCCGGCGATCGGTTGCTGGGGCTGGCATCGTCGGGCCTGCATACGAACGGCTACTCGTTGGTGCGCAAGATCGTGTTCGAGCTGCAGCGACTGCAGGTCGACGACGTTGTCGAGGAGTGGGGCTGTACGGTTGCCGAGGAGTTGCTGCGGCCTCACCGGGCGTACGTCGCCTCCCTCAGCGATGCCATCGCCCGCGGTGAGATCACCGGCCTGGCGCATATCACCGGTGGAGGCCTGCACGAGAACGTGCCGCGCATGTTGCCCGACGGTTGCGGCGCCATGATCGATCCCGAGGCATGGGAGGCGCCGCCGGTGTTCGCCTCCATGCGGGAGTGGGGCGGTATTCCCGAAGACGAGATGTGGCATACGTTCAACATGGGTGTAGGCATGGTTGTGGCCGTCGGTGAGGCCGGTCTCGACGCTCTTCTCGAGACGCTCGCCGCGGCCGGCGAGCAGGCTTTCCCGATCGGCGAGGTCGTTGCCGGAGAGGGCGTGCGCCTGGAGCCTGGAGCCGGAGGGGCAGGATGAGCAAGCTGAAGGTCGCGGTGCTGATATCCGGGCGGGGTTCCAACATGGAGTCGCTGGCACGGGCCTGCGCGGCGCCGGATTTCCCGGCGGAGATCTGCGTCGTGGTGTCGAACCGGCCCGGCGCGGCGGGCCTCGAACGAGCCGCGGCGCACGGCATTTCCACGGCGGTGGTC
>CBDUAS010000203.1:0-7077 GCA_965365185.1 uncultured bacterium
CCCGCCGGCCGCGCTGCGCTATTTCGATCAGGTCATCGCTCTGTACGACGAGACGGCGGCACCTCGCTTTGCGGCCGGCGTCGCGGCGTACGAGACGGGCGACCGGCGGCGGGCGCACGAGGAGTTCGAGTGGGTTGCCGCAAACGCGCCGGCGTTTCCCGACGTGCACTACTACCGCGCCCTCATGCGGGAGGAGCAGGGTGACTTCGATGAGGCCCTGCGGCTCTACCAGCTCGCGGTCAGCGGAAACCCGGACGACTTCCGCTCGCTGTTCAACATGGCACTGATCTTCATCGATCGCCGCGGCGATCACGCGACCGGCGTCCGCGCTCTCCGCCGGGCGATCGAGGTCAATGCCGACCTCGAACGGGCGCACGTCTATCTCGGCCGCTCCCTGGTGTACCTTGCCGACCCGGCGACGCACGCCGAGGCCGAGAGGGTGCTGCTGCGGGGGCTCGAGCTCGAGCCGTGGGCCGCCCTGCTGCCGATGGCACATCTGACGCTGGCCGAGCTGTATCGCCGCACGGGGCGGCCGGCCGAGGCGCAGCGGCATCAGGCCCTCGGTGAACAGGCGCAGCGCGGTCGGCGCTAGAGACGCCGACTACTCGGTGCGGAGCGTGAGCGTCGGATCGAGCCGGGCGGCGCGGCGCGCCGGCAGGTAGCAGGCCGCCAAGGTCGTAAGGGTATGCTCCGCAAGCAGGAGGTCCTTGCCCAACGCCGTCAATGGGACCACGGTTTCGGCGTTGATGGCGCTCGTCGCCGTCGCCATGCTGCTCGGCGGATACAGGCTCTCACGACCGTCACACAGTCCCGCGGCGACTGTCTGAGGCGCCCCGACCTCGCGCGGACCGCAGCAGGCTCAGCGCCAGCCCCGTCGATCGTAAGGAGACGGCAGGTTGGCCTTGTAGCGGGTCGCCGGGTGCGCCGGCCTCCACAGCAGGACGAGCAGGCCGGCCGACAGGCAGCCGCCCACGACGACACCGACCGCCAGAGTTGCCGCCTTGGTGAGCGCGTCCCAGTACATCCAGGCCTCGAGAGCGACAATGAGGCTCACGAGAACCAGTAACGATCCGGCAAGGGCCTTCTTCATCCGCGGGATTCTACAGCGCCGGCAACGCTCGTGCGCGGTCTGGCAGCATCGCCGCACAGACGCGGCATCTTATTCGCCGCGGAGGCGGTCACGGGACCCGCGAGCTGACGCCCGCGTTGACAAATGGTTGCGATTGACATAAGGTTGCAGTGGAGGAGGGCGCATGGGCCATCCCGCAAGACAGCTCAACGACATCACCGACCTCGATCCGCGCGAAGCGGCGTCGCTCGTGGCCACCGCGCAAGAGGACCGGCGCGGCTGGCTCGATGAGTTCTCGGAGTACCTCGATCGCTATCGCGCCGGCCAGTCGCTGGCTCGTACGCTCACGGTTTGGGGGCTGAGCCAGTCGGAGGCGGCGCGATTGTTCGGCGTCAGCCGCCAGGCGGTGAGCAAGTGGATCGATGCCGGGCTGCCCGTGGAGCGAACGGGCGCCGTCGCCGACCTCGCCGCGGCGACCGACCTGCTCGTGCACTACCTGAAACGCGATCGCATCCCTGCCGTCGTCCGTCGACCGATCGCCAAGAGACACAACCGCTCGCTCGTAGATCTCCTCGGCAAGGGCCGCACCGAGGCGATCCTCGAAACCTGCCGCGACATGTTCGCGTTCGACGCGGCGCAGTCCTGAGGTGGAGTTCGTCGCCGAGCGTCTCACCGACGGCTGGACCTGGTGGCGCATCGCCGACCGCGGTTGGATCGACCCGCTCGACCCCTCGTTCGCCGCCCGGCGCGGTGCCCGCTGGAACCCGGCCCGCAGCTTCCCGACGCTGTACTTCAACGAGGACAAGGTCACGGCTCGTCTCAACCTGCGTGCGTTCATCGCCGACTGGCCCTACGAGCCCGAGGACCTGCGGCCCGACACTGGGCCGGTGCTCGTGGGGGCGAAGCTGCCGCGCCGTCAACAAGTGTGCGACGCTCATTCGCGTGCCGGCGTGAGCGCTATCGGGTTACCGAAGACCTATCCGCTCGATGGCGACGGCAAGCCGGTGCCGCGCGAACGCTGCCAGCCCATCGGTGCCGCGGTGCGGGCGGCCGGGCTGCGCGGCGTGCGGGCGCGCTCGGCGCAATCGCGCGACGGTGCCGGTCGCGAGCTGGCGTGGTTTCCGGCCGGCGCGCGGAGCCGCGCCAAGCGTGTGACCACGCTGTCGTTCGACGCCTGGTATTGGGCCTGAGCGAGCGCCTGCCACCGGGCCTGCGGGCTCGGGATCTGGTCAAGGAGGTGGGCTACCTCCCCTTGCCCAGAAAGCGCCTGACGGGCACGATTCGGGATAACGGGATTTCTTCCTCCTCCGAACCGGTTCGATCCACACCTGGAGGCGTCATGTCGGACGGAGTACGGCCCCTCAGACTCTCCCGCCGCGATCTGCTGGACTCTTTGGGGAAAGGGACCGTGGTTTCCCTCGCTCTCCCGCCACTTGTCAGTCCGGAGGACATCCTGGCGCAGGAGCGGCCGCCTTTCCAGCTCGTGGCGGGCCCGGACCGCATCGTGGTCACGCCGGGCCGCACGTACATCAACGCCTGGGCCGGCTACGGCACGCCGCCCTGGGAGCGGCGCCGGCGGCGGGGCGAGGAGGAGCTGCCCGAGCCCGCGGGCCCCGAGCCCACCGTCCGCTGGAGCAAGGTGTCGGGCCCCGGCACGGTGACCTTCGACGACGCGGCGGCCCTGGTCACCACGGCGGCCTTCTCGGCCCGGGGCGACTACACCCTCCAGGTGGCGGCCGACAACGGCGAGACGGAGGTGACGTCCAGCTTCGACGTAACGGTCGAAGGCCCCCCGCCGCCTTACGCCCTGCATGGCGTCACCACCCGTCCGTACCGCATCGAAAGCCCCCTCTGGAGCCGGCGGGTGCGGGCGCTGATCGTCAACTGGATCCCCCACTGCATCGCCCAGATCGAGCGCACCGACATGGAACTGGGCCCGGGGGGGCTGGACAACTTCCGCGAGGCGGCCAAGGCGCTCCGGGGCGATCCCCACGGCGAGCACCTGGGCTACGTCTTCTCCAACGCCTGGGTCCACCAGACGGTGGAGTCCATGAGCCTGGCCCTGATGGTGGACGCGCAGGGAGACTTGGAGATCCTGCAGGCTCAGGAGCTCTTCCGGCAGAAACTGGAGGAGTGGATCCCCGTGATCCTCTCGGCCCAGCACCCCGATGGCTACCTCCATACCGCATTCACCCTCCGCACCCCGGAGCAGACGGAGCGATGGCCCGATCGCTGGACCGACGCGGGCCGGGGCCGGCACGAGGGGTACGTGGCGGGTTACTTCATCGAGTCGGCCATCAACCACCACGTCCTCACCGAGGGCCGGGACACGCGCCTCTACGACGCAGCCCGGAAGCTGGCCGACCTCTGGTACGAGAACATTGGCCCGCCCCCGAAGCAGGAGTGGTGGGATGGCCACCAGGAGATGGAGCAGGCCCTGGTGCGCTTCGGCTACTACGTCAACGAGGTGGAAGGCGACGGCAGCGGCGACCGCTATGTCGAGCTGGCCCGCTTCCTGCTGGACTGCCGCCGGGGCGGCCGCCCGTACGACCAGAGCCACCTCCCCGTGGTACAGCAGTACGAGGCCGTGGGCCACGCCGTCCGGGCCGTGTACCAGTACTCGGCCATGGCCGACATCGCCCTGCAGACCCGCGACGTGGACTACCTGAGTGCCGTCCGATCGCTACACGACTCCGTCGTCAACCGGAAGTACTACATCACGGGAGGCGTCGGCAGCGGGGAGACCTCGGAAGGCTTCGGCCCCGACTACTCCCTGCGGAATCGCTCGTACTGCGAGTCGTGCTCGAGCTGCGGCCAGCTCTTCTTCCAGACCAAGCTCAACTGGCTGTACCGCGACGCCCGGCACGCCGACCTCCTGGAGGAGACGCTGTACAACGCGCTGCTGGGTTCCATGGACCTGGAAGCGGAGCACTACTACTACGACAACCCCCTGGACACCAACATCCCGCGCTACGCCTGGCACACCTGCCCGTGCTGCGTGGGGAACATCCCCCGGACTCTCCTGATGCTCCCCACCTGGATGTACGCCAAGGACGAGGAGGGGGTGAACGTGAACCTCTTCGTCGGAAGCACGGTGACGGTAAACGACGTGTCCGGCACCGACGTGGAGATGGTGCAGGAGACCGACTACCCCTGGGACGGGCACGTGGCCATCACCGTTAACCCGGCCGAAAGCCGGCGCTTCAGCGTCCGGGTGCGGGTGCCCGACCGGGCGGTGAGCGAGCTGTACACGCCCACCCCGGACGCCAACGGCATCACCTCCTTGTCGGTGAACGGCGAGTCCGTGGAGCCCCGGATGGAGGGTGGCTACGCCGTGATCACGCGGCGCTGGCAGGCCGGCGACCGCATCGCGGTGGAGCTGCCCCTGCGGGTGCAGCGGGTGCGCGCCGATGAGCGCATCGAGGCTGATCGGGGCCGCGTGGCGCTGAAGTACGGGCCGCTGGTCTACAACATCGAGCAGCAGGACCAGGACATCCACAAGGCCCTCGGTGCCGACTCACCCCTGCGCGCCGAGTGGAGGCCGGACTTGCTGGGCGGAGTCACGGTGATCCGCGGGGAGTTCGCCGACGGCACCCCCCTGATGGCCATCCCCAACTTCGTCCGCGCCAACCGGGTGGAGGCCACCTACGGACCGCGGCGCCCCGAGCCGCAGCCGGACGGCAGCCGCGGAGAGCCCTTCCCGCCCACCTCCATCGTCTGGATCCGGGAGGCCTGAGCCGGCGGTTCCCCCGGAAACGAGACGCCGCACGTCTGGCGCTGGAGGCGCTGTGGGAGGAGCTCGAGTCGGTGGAACCAGCCCCTAACGGCCGGGCAGGATGAACGACAGCATCTGCCACCGCTCGTCGGCGCAGGCCGTCCACAACTGTCGGTTGTCCACGGCGGTCGGCGCATCCCGCCGTCGCTCATCGGGCAGGATCTCGTCCATCGGCCCGCTGGTAAGGACCGAAGGATCGTCGATGAAGCGGCGCGTGATCGCCTCGTAGCACTCGCCCCGCACGAAGTGCGCCGTGTTGACGATCAGGTGCAGGCTGTCGCTGAGGTGGCGGGCTGCCTCGTCGCCCCACTGCGGCGGCGTGACCGGATCGGCGATGCCCGACCAAAGGAGCGTCGGCACGTCGGAGGTCACCGGGTTGCCGTAGCCGGCATCAACGGTTCCGGTCGGCCACAGTTGGCAGGCCCGCATCTGCGAGCGCACCCGGTAGTCGCCGTAATAGGTGCCGAGCGTCAGGGCGGGGATCGCCGCCGGATCGATGCGCGGTATGTCCTCCGAGCAAATCACCGACAGCAGCAGCCCCCAGTGGATGTCCCGCTCGATGCGTCGGTTGTGAGCCACGTACCACTCCGCGAGCGGCGCGTAGTTGCCCTCCCAGCACAGGTGAATCAGCCACGGCACCCATTGGCGGCCGCTCTCCGAGTAGCTGATCGAGCGGATCGCCTCGGCAAACGCGTCGCGTGAAAACGACACCGGCACGGACACCCCGGTGTCCGGATGGGCGATCGTGACCTGCGCCGGCTGTCGTTCGAGTGTCGCCAGGACGATCTCGAACTTCTCGCGAAGATCAGGAAACTCGCGGGTGCAGCCTTGGTCGCGATCGCAGTCGGCAAAGAGGCGCTCGATGGCCTGCTGCGCCGCCCGGGCGTGGTAGAGCGGGTTAACGAAGGCCGGGGGTGCGACGGCGTTGATCACCGCGGCGCGGATGCTCGCCGGGTGCCGCCGCAGGTACACGAGCGCCGCCCGCGTGCCCCACGATCCGGCGTACAGGTTGATGCGCTCGTAACCCAGCGCGTCGCGCACCTCATCGAGGTCGTCGATGAAGATCTCCGTGGTGTAGAGCCGGAGGTCGGCGATCTGCTGGAGATCCAACAGACACTCGCGGTACAGGTCGAGGTCCTGGAAGTAGGGATCGACGTACCCCTGCAGGTCGTCGCGGCCGCGGGCCAGCGGGCAAGGGAGAGGGTTGGAGCCGCCGGTGCCGCGCTGATCGACCATCACGATGTCGCGCCGCCAGCGGAACGGCGACGTGCTCATCATCGCCGCGCCGGCCGTCGAGGCGACGCCGGGGCCACCGGCGAGCCAGAAGACCGGATCGGGGTCGGGGTCGAGGCCGAACGCCGGCAGCACCGCGATGTTGAGCGAGATCATCCGTCCGCTGCGGCGCTCCCGGTCTTCGTAGACGCCATACGTCCCGCACAGCATCGCTGCCCCGGTCTCGGGCACTGCGCACGGTGTAAGCGAGATCCGCGACGCTTGAGGCACCGCTGTACTCGGCGCGGGCTGGCCGGCGAGCGACACCGAAGCGAGGCTGAGCAGGCCCGACACGGCGAGCCCGCAAATGCGTCGGCGAGTCCACGGCGGCCTGCTCTTCGTGGCATTGGCTCGATTCACTCTCACGCCTCCCTCGGGCGAGACCCCGATCTCAGGTCAGCAGACTGTCGATTCGGAAGCCGGCATCCATGCAGACGGCAACCAACCCGACGTTGACGGCGACGTTCAGGGGCCAGGGCCAGCGATCCTGTCTCAGGTACGGTGCCAGGTAGCGGCTGAGCACGGTCAGCACGCCGAAGCCCGTGAAAGCAACGATCAGCGTCCATGCCCACCAGCGACCGACAAACGGCGCCGCGATCATCGTGTGGATGAGGCCGCTTAGCGCGAAGGCGCCGATGGTCGGGCCGGCCCAGTGTCGTCGGCCTCCGAGTCGCAGATAGAGCCGGTAGACGAAGTACGAGATCCCGGGGTTCCAGACCTGCCAGAAGCGGTGGAAGCCGGGTTCGGCCCAGCACTCCAGAAAGCTGCGCCGCACGTACGGGCCGTCGTTTATCTCGGTCTTGAAGCCGCGCATTCTCGCGTAGCGTCGGTAGTCCGCGACGTAGCGCTCGTAGCTCTCGCGCAGTGGCACTCCGACCACTCCTGATGCTGTCGCGAGGGAGCGACCTCGACCCTTTGTCCTGCGAAAAATGATAGGTGCGGCGTGTCTTCGCTACAAGGT
>CBDUAS010000204.1:0-7038 GCA_965365185.1 uncultured bacterium
GACCGATCAACGCGATCTTTTTCGACGTGCTCAACGGCACCATGTGGGGCGGCTCGAGCAACCACGGCGAGGACTACGGCATCGCCTGGTAGCTTCAGCGCTCGAAGTCGATGCGGTAGAGACGCACGCCGAGCTCGCGCCCATCGTCAGACAGTCCGGCACGGCGGGGATTGAACGTGCTCGACTCGATGGTGAGCGTTGTCGGTTTGCCGGGATGTCGCGTGGGCAGGTCGAATGCCAGCCGGGTCGTTTGCTGCGGGAGCGTCGCGTTGGTTACCACGAGCTCCCCGTTTGCGCGGATCGACACGACGGCGGGCGGGGTGCCGAGCGGGCGGGCGCCCTGCAGTACGAGCGTCACCCGGCGGGCGACCGGGACCTCCACCGACGATACCGCGCCCGTCCATCTGTAATCGCCCTCGTTGGAGTCGGTCTCGGGCCCGTAAAACCCGGTCATCGGGAACATGGCGTCCGAGACGTAGGATCCCACGTCGACGTGGGTGCGGGGCGATGGGTCGAGAGCGAAGCGATACGCCGTCAAGCGGGCCTTTCGGGCCTCGACCGCGTCGGGTATCCAAGAAGACCCGGGCAGCGTGCGCACCACGATCTCGTCGCGGTCATGCTCCAGCAACGCGAGGAGCGAGCCGTCGAAGTGCACGCTCCGGGCGCCGCTCAGCAGGAACACATCACGACCATCCCGCAGCCAGCGAATGACCTGAGACTCGACCAGCCCGTCGACCGCGTAGCTGCGGCTGAGAGCGACGCCCCCGCGCTCGTGCCAGAAGGTCAGCGCAGCCTGGGCCTGCACCCCCGCGAGCTCGGGCGACACCAGGATCACGGCGTTCGGCGGGAACATGGCCGCGAGCTCGTCGTTCTCGGTAACGCCGTTGTCCCAAAGACGCTCCCCGACCAGTGGCATGCTGGGCTGGGCAACGAGAGCCAGCACGAGTCCGGCGCCCAACGGCGCCACGATCGACCGAGCGTATAGCGACAGTCGCCATGTGAACCAGGAGAAGGCGACGCCGGAGATGAGGAAGATGCCCGGAATCACGAACGCCACGAAACGCCGCATCGTTGCCGGGTGCACACCGAAATCTTGAAGCTGCGGGTTGTAGACAACGGGTAGCGACGCGACCGCAAACGCCGTCAACAACGCGGAAGCGTCCGCGTCACGGGCCACGACGACGCGACGCCAAACGATGCCCGCGAGGCCGGCGACGAAAAGCACGACGAGCGGCCACGACAGGTAAGCGGGGAACCACCTCAGGGTGGCTTGGAATCGCGGCTTGCTGGCAACAGCGTAGCCCGCCACGTAGAGCACAACCGTGGCCGTGAGCGCGAGCCCCGCGATTCGTTCTCTTGCTCTCTCGTCGGGAATCAATTTCGGGGCTAGCCACGCGCAGCCCACCGCAGCGGCAGCAAGAAGCATGACGCCGACGGCCAGCCAGATCTCTGCCGGGGCGGCGTTCAGGATGGACACCGCCAGCGCGCCGAGGGGGAGCCGAGGCAACCGCTCTGCGAAGAATCCGGCGTAGTTCGAGGGGTAGTGCGCCAGGTGCGCGAGGCCATAGACGGTGACCGCACCGTAGCCGGCGACGAAGTATCGCGAATGCGGGATGCGGCGGCCTGCGAGCAGCCCCACGGCCGCGAACGCCAGGATTCCCGCGGTCGTGACAACGACCACGTCGAGGCCCGTGAGGCCGGCGACGCCGAGCAAGGCACCGCTCACCATCCCCAGGATCCGGTCTTCTTTCCGCAGATACAGCAGCGCCGTCCAGACGCCGCCGAGAAGGAAGAGCTGCGATAGCGTTTCGCTCATCGGCAGACGGCTGAACCAGATCTGCGGCATGCACACCGTCATCCACATGGCGGCATAGAGCCCGGCCTGCGAGCCCTGCAGCGAGCGACCGAGGGCGAAGGCCGCCGCGACGGCACACACGCCGAAGAACGAAGAGGCCCAGAACACTCGAGCAGCTCCGAACAACTGGGCGAACATCGCCACCCAGATAGAAAACAGCGGCGAGAACCCGGGCGCCACGCGGCCCGCAGCCATGTCAACGAAGCCGATACCACCGGGGAAGCGGGCGTGTTCGCCGGTCATGTCGCTCTCGGCCTGGTTACGAAAGAGCTCTTCGCGGGCGTCGAGCGGGATCCCGGAGAGCAGTGGATCCTCGAACACATAAGCCCCGCTGCGACCGATCTGGACGCCGTAGGCGACGTACAAGCTCGCGTCAGCCCCCCAAAGGGTCGCTTGAAATGGGGGCGTGAACAGCGTCACCGCAAGCACGATGACGGCGCAGAGCAGGTAGACGGAAGCGCGCTCGTCCGCACTGCGGGGTGTGCTCCGGGCGGCGCGATCGGGAGCCAACCTCCACGCGGCCATACAAGCGCCGGCGAGCAAGACCACCAGGAGGTCCGTGTGGAGTCGCCCCACCTGGGCGAGGATGAGGGCCAGGACCGAGGTAATTGCCAGGCTCAGCAGGACCGCTACCGCTACGCGCTCGAGAGTCCCGAGGCCGGAACGGTCGCGCGCCGCCGGAGGGACCCACCGGAGCAAGATGTAGCCGGGCAAGAAACCGAGAAACGGGAGGCTCAGAGCCGTCTTCAGGAGGTGAAGGGACCCGGGGGCGACAGCAGCGGACATTTCCTCATTCTTGCGTCACGCGTGGAATCCAGCAAGCATCCGTGACTCCGGCTGTGCACGCCACGGATGCGGGGCGTTGACGTTCATCGGCATGAGCGCGCGGCACGATTCCCGGACGCGATCATCGGAGATGGACGACGACCGGTCCTCCGTCCGGTTGTGTTGACCGCCCCTGGCACCGGTCATACAGTCCGCTCAAAACAAGGAGGGATGCGCTCATGAGCCGTCTGCCTGTCGCTGCCTGCCTCGTTGCGACCTTGGTCCTCACGGCGTGCGGTGAGACCGTGAATCAGGAGGCTTCCGTGACGCCCGAATCGTCACTGCCCAAGGTCACCCGATCCGAATTCGCCACGCTTCCAGACGGGCGTTCGGTGGACCTGTTTTCCTTGACGAACGCCAACGGCATCGAGGTAAGGGTGATGGAATACGGCGGCATCATCTTGTCGCTCACCGCCCCGGACCGCGACGGAAACCTCGGCGACATCGTCTTGGGCTACGCCGATCTCGCCGGATACCTGGAGGTCAGCCCGTACTTCGGGGCACTCATCGGTCGCTACGGCAACCGCATCGGTGAGGCCCGCTTCACGCTCGACGGGATCGACTATCCACTGGCCGCCAACAACGGACCCAACCACCTGCATGGCGGCGATGTCGGCTACGACAAGGTGCTGTGGTCGGGCACGCCGATCGAGCGCGATGACGCCGCCGGCGTGACGTTGGCGTACACCAGCGTCGACGGCGAAGAGGGCTATCCCGGCACGTTGAGCATCGAGGTCGACTATGTGCTGAACGACGAAGACGAGCTGATGATCGACTACAGGGCGACCACAGACGAGGCGACGCCGGTGAACCTGACACATCACTCGTACTTCAATCTGGCGGGGACGGGCGACATCCTCGGGCACGAGCTGCTCATCAACGCCGACCGCTACACGCCGGTGGACGACACGCTGATCCCCACCGGCGAGCTGGCGCCGGTGGCCGGGACGCCGTTTGACTTCACCGCATCGACGGCTATCGGCGCGCGCATCGACGCCGACGACGAGCAACTGGGCTTCGGCGGCGGCTACGATCACAATTTCGTGCTCGACCGCCCCGACGACGGCGCCTCGATCAGCGCCGGCGGCGCCCTCCCGGCGATGGTGCTCGCCGCCCGCGTCACCGAGCCCGTGAGCGGACGGGTGCTCGAGGTCGAGACCACCGAGCCCGGCCTACAGTTCTACTCCGGCAATTTCCTCGACGGCACCATCACCGGCAAGGGCGGGCAAGTCTACGAGCACCGCTCGGGCTTCTGCCTGGAGACGCAGCACTTCCCCGACTCGCCGAACAAACCGGACTTCCCGTCGACGATCCTGCGGCCGGGCGAGCAGTACCGTTCCCGCACGATCTACCGGTTCACCACGGATCGTTAGGTTCGATCGGTCCTAACGCGGTTCCGTCGGCAGCCACACGGCCATCTCGCCCGGCCCACGGTTGGCCCAGGCGAAGTAGGGCACGGCGAGCAGCTCGAAGGGCGCGCCGCCCCGCAGGCCCCCGCCGCGCACGACCGTGACGCCACCGAGCATCTCCGGACGATGCTCGGTGCTGAGCTCGGCGTCCGACGGCAGTACGAGGTCGAGCGCCGCGCCGCCGTTATCGATCGCCTCGACGGCGTACACCAACGGGCCGCGCTGGACGGCCATGCGCCCGACATTGTTCTCGACGCTCGGGTGGGCGATGACCCGGCGCACCGGCATCGAAAGCTCGAGCTCCACCGTGTCACCCGCGCTCCACGTTCGATCGATCACGGCGAAGCCGCCGTCCATCCGCAGCGGCGTCTCCTCTCCGTTGATGCGCATGACCGGCGCGTCGTCGAATGTGTCGGCGAAGGTGTACAGGAGCGACGGAACGGGCTCGTTGCGCGCCCAACCGGGGATGCGGAGGCGCATCTCGAAGTCGGTCGTCGCAACGCCGGCGCCGACGCGTGACGCCGACGCCTCGGCGCCGGTTGCTGCTTCGCCGCCAGCTCCGCTCGCTGCGGGCTCGATGGTCAGCCGCACGCTCCCGGTCCACGGGTAGTCCGTCTCCTGGGTGATCCGCACGCTTGCGCCAGGCAACTCGATCGTCGCCTCGCTGCCGACGAACAGGTTCACGAACACCCGCTCTCCCTGGTGGGCATACACGAACCCCGGAAGCTGCGCCATCAGCCGCGCCAGGTTCGACGGGCAGCAGGCGGTATTGAAATACTCGCGCCGCTGGTGATCACCGTCGGACTCCAGCGGGTTGGTGTAGAAGAACGAGTTACCTTCGAGAGAGACGCCGGACAGGAAGCCGTTGTAGAGAATGCGCTCCATGATGTCGAGGTAGCGGGCGTCCCCGGTGGCGAGGAACATGCGGTGGTTCCACATGTCGAGCCCGATGGCGGCGCAGGTCTCGGCGTAGGCGGTCTGGTTGGGAAGCTGATAGGGATCGCCGAACGACTCCATCGAGCTCGCCGCGCCGATGCCGCCCGTCAAGTACATCTTCTTGGCGGCAACATCGGCCCACAGCGCGTCGAGTGCCTCACGGTAGCCGGGCGCGTCGGTACGGGCGGCCACGTCCGCCATCCCCATGTACAGGTACATGGCGCGAACCGAATGCCCGACGGCCTCTCGTTGTTCGGTCACTGGAAGGTGGTCCTGGCGGTAGATGCGGTTGTCGTGGCGCGCGAACGGCGCGTCCTCGGGCTCGCCCTGAAAGGTGTGCTCGGTGCCGCGTTCGTCGAGAAAGAACTTCGCCAGGTTCAGGTAGCGCTCCTCGCCGGTGACGTCGTACAACTTCACCAGCGCCAACTCGATCTCCTCGTGGCCGGAGGTGTCCTGTCGCTTGTCGGGCTCGGGGCCGAAGACGCTATCGATGTGGTCCGCCGCCTTGATGGCTACGTCCAGCAGCGTGCGCTTGCCGGTGGCACGGTAGTGCGCCACCGCTGCCTCGATCAGGTGGCCGTTGCCGTAGAGCTCGTGGCTGTTGGAGTTGGTCAGCTCCCAGCGCGTCGTGGACACGCCCCGCGCCGGATTCTCCGGATCGATCGTCCACGCGGGAAAGACGTAGCCGTCGTCCATCTGTGACGCGGCGATCAACTCGACGAGATCGTCGATCTGGGCGTCGAGCGCCGGATCGTAGGTCTGCGCCAGCGCGTAAGACGCCGCCTCGATCGACTTGTAGACATCCGAATCGTTGTACCGCTGCCCCTCGAACGGTCCTTCCATCAGGCCCGCCGACTTGCGGAAGTTGTCGATCCGCCCGGTCTCCTCGTTTTGCCGTGCCAGGTGCGGGATCGTCACCGTGCGGTTGATCTCCATGCGCGGCGCCCAGAAATCGTCTGTGAGCTGCACCTCGGTAAAGACCACCGGCTCGATCTGCCACTCCTCCGGGCCCGGCGGCATCGGCGGCGCTTCGGTGTCGGTGGCAGGCGTTCCGCATGCGACCACACCGAGTGTGGCGACGATCGTCGCCGCGGCGATCCAGGAACCCGCCCGGACGCGGGCACGACGCGCCGAGCTGATCCGGTGGGACGGAGACGGTCGAGAACGACCGAGAGAAACCGTGGGCTTCGACATGGCAGGGCGCTCCAGGTGTCGGGTCTCGGATGGTTTCAGCGCGAAGCTACCACCCGACCGCCGCTTCTTCACCGTGATGGCAGCGTGCCGTCGCGAGATCATGACGTCGGGTCCGGTTCAACCGACCAAGTGCGTGCGATCGAGAGCGGCCAGAGAAGACGCCCCGACGAGCCGCATCGAGCGCTCCAACTCCGTTCGGAGCATGAGGAGCACCGCCTCGACCCCCGACTGGCCGAACGCCCCCAGACCCCAGAGGTACGGTCGCCCGATACCGACTGCGGTCGCGCCCAGCGCCAGGGCCTTGAGCATGTCGGTGCCGCGGCGGAAGCCGCTGTCGACGATCACCGGCACCCGGCCGGCGGCCCCCTCGATCACCTCGGGAAGGCTGTCGATCGTGCCCCGCCCCGACTCTTCGGCCCGACCGCCGTGGTTCGAGACCACGATGCCGTCGACGCCGTGCTCGACGCACAGCTCGGCGTCCTCGCGGGTGACGATGCCTTTGACTACGAGTCGCATGGACGTTGCGTCTTTGACCCGGTCGACGAACGCCCAGGTCGAAGCGGGATTGTCGAGATCGGTGACGTCGGTGAGATCGAGGCCGTCGAACATGGGCTTGCGGCGCACCATGCCGGCGATGCCCGCGGACTCGGGGGAGTGGCAGGTGCTGCAGTCGCGCGGGTCCTCCTGCGCGGCACCCTCGCCTCGATCAGGGGCCTGCGACTACTCGATCAGCCGCAGCGGTAGATCCTCCCTGTCGAGAGCCACTTCCTGCGGACGGTGGGTTCCATCCACCCAGACGATGCGCTGACGCTCGAGATC
>CBDUAS010000205.1:0-7033 GCA_965365185.1 uncultured bacterium
GTGATACCGTGGAGGGGGCCCATATCAGCGGCGCCCTGCCGTTTCCGGTCTTCAGCAGTCGTCGTCACCCGGGTCTCGACCTCTCGGTCTCCCGCTCGCCGGAGAATCCGATCCACGCGCCGATGCGGCAGCCGGCGAGACGACCGGTACGGTTCCAGGGCCCGGGCGAACGCCTCGATCTCGGCCTTGCTCTTGCGACCCGGCTCTGTTTCTACCCCGGAGGAAACGTCGACGCCCCAGGGCCGGACAGCCTCGACAGCGGCCGCCACATTTCCGGCGTGCAAGCCTCCCGCCAACACGACGCGACGACGGGCGGCGAGCAATGCCGCGGCCTCCCAGTCGGCGAGCTCGCCCGTGCCACCGTACGCTCCCGGCACACCGGCGTCGACGAGCAACGTCGCCTCGGCGAAGCGCCCGGCTTGCTGTTGCGCCCCCGCGAGGGAGGTTCCGGCAGACAGGCGAAGCGCCTTCCACACCGGGACGCTCGTGCCGCCGCAGAACGCCGGCGATTCGTCCCCGCAAAGCTGCACGACATCCAGGCCTGCAGCGTCGACCGCCTCGGCAAGCTCATCGGTCGACGGATCGACGAATACACCGACGCGCGCGACGGTGGGCGCAACGACGGCAGCGATCGCCGCCGCCTGCTCGATCGTCACGAAGCGCGGGCTCGGGGGCCAGAAAACGAAACCGATCGCGTCTGCTCCCGCCGCCGCGGCCGCTTCGGCGTCGGCCGGGTTGCAGATGCCGCATACCTTCCAGAAAAGGGCGCTCACAGCAGCACGACTCCATCGAGGTCGATTTCCGGCGGCAATTCGCCGCCCTGCTCGGCGGGCTGCGGTTCGACGCCACGACCGGCGCTGACCAGCTCCCGGAGCTTCGCCTCGGGCTCTTCGGCCGTCACCAGCGCGGTGCCGACGAGGATGGCATCGAAACCGGACGCGCCCACACGGCGGACGTCCTGCGCCTCGGAAACGGCGCTCTCGGCGATGCGTACGATTCCCGCCGGCAGCTCGGGTGCCAGGCGCAAGGCATGCTCGAAGTCGATCTCCATGGTGTCGAGGTTGCGGTTGTTGACACCGACGATGCCGCTCCCTGACTCGACCGCGGGCACCAGCAAATTCGGCCGATGGAACTCCACGAGCGCATCGAGGCCGACGGAATGCGCCGCGGCGACGAACTCCTTCAGCGCCGAGCCCTGCAGCAGCTCCGCAATCAGCAGCACGGCGCTCGCCCCTGCCGTGGCGGCGCGAAAGATCTGGTAGAGCTCGACGACGAAGTCCTTGCGCAGGGTCGGCAGCTCGATCGACGAGCTGACCGCCAAGAGATGCTCGATCGAGCCGGCGAAGAAATGCTCTTCGGTGAGTACCGATACCGCCGACGCACCGCCGCGCTCGTATCGGGTTGCGAGATCGACGGGGTCGAACGGGTCGCGCAATGGCCCGGCGAGCGGGCTGGCGCCTTTGACCTCGGCGATGACCGCAACGCCCTCGGCCTCCAGGGCGGGGCGAAATCGGCGCCCATCGACCCGCGCACCGAGTGCCTCGGCCTCGCTGCGCAGCTCCGCCTCGTCGACGCGCGATCGCTGCTTGCTGGTGGTGTGACGCGCCGCCTCGACGAGATTCGACAGCGACAGCTTCATCAACGTGCCTCCCGCGAGGTCTCGATCAAGGCGTCCAGTCGTTCGACGGCGGCTCCGCTCTCGATCGACTGCAGCGCCGCGTACATGCCGCTTTGCAACCCGTCCGCGCCGCCGCCCAGGTAGATCGCCGCCGCGGCGTTGAGCGCCACGATATCGGCCTGCGGCCCGCCGCGCCCTTCCAGGACCGCACGAATGGCCGCGGCGTTGTGCCGAGCGTCGCCTCCGGCCAGGCTCTCGACCGGCACCGGCTCGATGCCGAGGTCGACGGGTTCGATCTCATAGACGCTCAGCTCGGACCCGTCCCATTCGGCGATGGTCGTCGGCCCGACGGTTGAAAGCTCATCGAGGCCGCCGGCGCCGTGCACCACCATGGCGCGCAGCGCACCCAGCTCGATCAACACGCGGGCCAGCTTCTCGACCAGCGACTCGTCGTAGACACCGACGAGCTGCCGCCGGGCGCCGGCCGGATTGGTGAGCGGGCCGAGGACGTTGAATACGGTGCGCACGCCGAGCTCGCGGCGGGCACCGACCGCGTGCTTCATGGCCGGATGCTGGAAGGGAGCAAACAGGAAGGCGAACCCGACCTGCGCGAGGATCGCCGACTGTCGTGCGGGATCCTCCACCAACGCCACGCCGAGCTCCTCGAGCACGTCGGCGCTGCCGCACTTGCTGGAAACACTGCGGTTCCCGTGCTTGGCCACCCGCACACCCGCCCCGGCGGCCACCAGGGCCGCCGCCGTCGAGATGTTGATGGTGTCGGCTTCGTCGCCGCCGGTGCCGGCGGTGTCGACGAGCTCGTCGCTGTCGGTCTCGATCATGACAGCGGCCTCGCGCATGGCCTCGGCGCTGCCGACAATCTCGTCGACGGTCTCGCCCTTCATGCGCAGGGCGACCAGGTAGCCGGCAATCTGTGCCGGCGTCGCGTCGCCGACCATGATCACCTGCATCGCGTCGCGCGCCTGCTCACGCGTCAGGTCGGTGCCGCGAATCGCGCTCTCGATTGCCGTCTCGATCATGTCGTCATGCCTCCAGCTCGCCACACATGAGGAGGAAGTTGCGGAGCATCGCGCCGCCGTCGGGCGTGGCGATCGACTCCGGATGAAACTGCACACCCTGCAGGGGCCAGCGCTCGTGGCGCATGCCCATGATGAGCCCGTCGTCCGTTGTCGCGGTGATGCGGAGGCCCTGCGGAAGCGTGTCCCGATCGACCACCAGGGAGTGATACCGGGCCACCTGCATCGGCCGCGCGAGTCCGGCGAACAGGCCGTCGCCGTCGTGCTCGATCGAAGCCGTCTTGCCGTGCACCACCTGCGGGGCGCGGACGACACTGCCCCCGAGGGCGGCGGCGATGGCCTGGTGACCGAGACACACGCCGAGCATGGGGATATCCGACCCGAGCATTCGTACGACCTCGCAGCAGCTTCCGGCGTCTTCCGGGCGGCCGGGCCCGGGCGACATGACGACTCCCCGGGGGCGGCGCTCGCGCACCCCGGCGGCGTCGATGTCGTCGTTACGCCGCACCTCGAGGTCCGCGCCGAGCTCACCGAACGCCTGCACGAGATTGTAGGTAAACGAATCGTAGTTATCGATGACCAGGATCACGGCTCGACCTCCTCCGCACGATCCGCCCAATCGAGGGCGGCGCACGCCGCGGCCGCTTTTTGATCGGTCTCCTCGTACTCCCGGCGCGGAATCGAGTCGGCGACGATACCTGCTCCTGCCTGCACCTCTGCGTGCCCGTCGCGCATGACGATGGTACGGATGGCGATGCACGAATCCAGATTGCCGGCGAAGTCCGCGTACAGGATCGCGCCCGCGTACACGCCCCGCGAGACGGGCTCGAGCTCGTCGATGATCTCCATCGCCCGGATCTTCGGGGCACCGCTGACGGTGCCGGCCGGAAAGGCCGCAAACAGGGCTTCGATGGGTCCGAGATCGGAGCGCAGCTCGCCCTGCACGCTGGAGACGATGTGCATGACGTGCGAGTAGCGCTCGACGCTCATGAACTCCGGCACCCGCACGCTGCCGTACTCGGCCACCCGGCCGACGTCGTTGCGGCCGAGGTCGACAAGCATCAGGTGCTCGGCGCGCTCCTTCTCGTCGGCAAGAAGCTGCGTTTCGAGCTCGAGGTCGGCTGCGGCAGCGGCACCCCGCGGTCGCGTGCCGGCGATGGGCCGATTCTCCACCACTCCATCGCTCACCCTCACGAGCATCTCCGGTGAGGAGCCGACCACCTGCGCGTGCCCGGTGTCCAGCACGAACATGTACGGGGAAGGGTTGATGGCCCGAAGGGCGCGATAGACGCTCAGCGGCCGGGCGGAAACGTGGCGTCGCAGCCGGCGTGAGAGCACCACCTGGAACGCGTCACCGGCGGCTATCAGCTCCTTGGCGCGCTCGACGGCGGCACAGTAGTGTTCCGCGTCGAGGCTTTCCGACATCGCATGCGCCGGGCCCGTCGGCGCACCCACGTCGCCCGGCACCTCATCGAGCGGCGCCGCCGGCTGCGGATCCGCGTCGAGCACCGCCGAGAGCGCTTGCAGCCGTTCGATCGTCTTGCGGTACGCGCGTTCGAGCTCGCCGTCCGTCGCTCCCTCGGGCACCCGGGCGTTGACCACCAGGACGACGCGGTGGCGCAGATGGTCGAACGCCAGCACGCTGTCGTAATAGGCCAGGCTCACCCACGGCAGACCGCCGTCGGGAGGGTTGCTGGCGGGGATGTCCTCGACCCAGCGAACCGCATCGTAGCCGACGTAGCCGACGGCGCCACCGGTGAACGGCGGCGCTCCGGCGACCGGCTGGGCACGGTAGCGCCGCTGCAACGCAGCGAGCTGTTCGACCGGATCGCCCTCCAGGGGATGCCGCGTACCGTCCGCCTCGATGCGCACCAGCCCGGCGGCACTGCCTTCGACCTCGAGGAACGGGTCCCCACCCAGAAACGAGTAGCGACCGATGTTCTCGCCACGCTCGGCGCTTTCCAGCAGGAACGGGCGACGCAGGCGGCCGACGACTCTGAGGTAGGCGCCGACCGGCGTCAGCAGGTCGGCCAGGCGCTCCGCACACACCGGAACGAAGTTCCCCCGCCTCGCTGCGGCGGCGAACTCTTCGAACTCCGGGAAGACGCGCAGACACCTCGACCGTTCGATCAACGGCCAGCCTCCGTTCGACGTGTTCAGGAAAGAGCGGGAAGACGGAAACCGGCCCCTAGATGCACCAATAACGGTATCGCCAGGCACACATGGCCGGCCACGACGGAGAAAGCGCGTGGACTCGAAGATGTTCCGTTGAGATCGTGCCGCGCATGATCGTCGCTCCGCAGAAGAAGCCTGGATGGTAGCAACGCAGCGTCGCGGCGGTCAATTCGCGGCGCGGCGGCCCGGCGAGTCCCCCGGCGGACGCTACCCCCCGAGGCTACCGAGCACTGCTCCGGCGACCGCGAACAACGTCCCCAGCAACCAGAGCACGACGGCGGCGGCGATACCCTGCCCCTTCGAGAGCTTCAGCACGGCCATCGAACCGATGACGATCAGCGCCATCCACCACAGGTTGAACAGGTCGATGCGTTGGTAGATCACGGTCAGCCAAACCGGCGTGTCCGGGCCGGCCAGCAACAGGTCGAGGCCCAACGTCGGCGTCATCGTCGAGGCGTCCTGCGGCCGGCGGATCTCCGGCGGGTTCAGGTTCAGGATGATGGTTACGTAGATGCTGTACAGGAAGGGCCGGATCACCGCTGCCGCGGCGGCGACGCCGAAGGCGCGCGCGAACGTGGCACCCTTGCCGCCCATGATGGCTGCCAAAACCCACAGCACCAGCGCCGTCAGCGCGATCATCAAGACAACGAACACCGACGACGCGTAGGCCGCCACGGTGCCGAACGTCGACATCGTGCTGGCCATCTGCTGGAGCTGCTCCGGCGAGACCTCCTGGCCGGAAGCCAGCAACTGCGCCCGCGTCGCGGCCACCATGACGCGCCGCGTGATCGGCAGGTTGATGACCGCGAGTATCGTCGACAACACCGCGATCCAGGCCACGATCCACCACGCCAGAGCCGGTCGCGCATCGATCGCCTTGAACGTTTGCGCCGGCGCCAAGATGGCGTTGAAGAACGGACCGACCATCGCAGCGGCGCCTTGCGGAGCATCGCCGTCGAGCTGGGAACGATCGACGCCGGTCGCTGGCGACTGCGGCTCGGGCGTATCGGCCCGAGGGGACCTCTCGTCGCTCATGGTGCTCTCCTCGCTTTGCCGGTGAGGCGAATCCTCACAACCGGGTTGTGCCGTCGGGGCGCGACGTCTGCGACGCGTCCCTATCATGCGACAAAATCGCCTCCGCCGCGCCCCGCATCGGGCCGAGAGGATCAAACCCCGTGTCGCCGGTCAAAAGCCGATACTGGGCGGCGGCTTGCCGCAGGAACATCTCGAGACCCTCCACCACGACGCAGCCACGGCGCGCGGCGGCGAGCAGCAGCGGCGTCTGCCGTGGCCGGTAGATCATGTCGAGGACGGTCTCCGTGCCGCGCAGCCACGCTGGCGGGAACGGGGTCTGCCCCGCGGTTCCGCCCGCAGCCACGGAATCCATGCCGACCGGTGTGGCGTTGACGATCACGTCGAAGGCCCTCTCGCGGATCATCTCGATCGACCCGTGCGCGCCGCCGACCAGCGCCGCGACCCGCTCGGCGCGCGCGGGCGTGCGGTTGACCACTGTCACCTCGGCGGCGGCGCGCGCCAGGGCCGCGGCGGCGGCACGTGCCGCCCCGCCGGCGCCGACGATCACCAGGCGAACGCCCGCCAGATCCCGCACCGCCGCCAGGGCATCGACGACGGCGTTGCCGTCGGTGTTGTATGCCGACCAACCGTCGGTGCCGAACACCACGGTGTTGGTCGCCCCGGTCGCCTCGACGACGAAATCCCTGTGGGCGCTGCGAGCCGCCATCCGCTCCTTGAACGGCATCGTCACGCTGACGCCGCGGAACCCCTCTTCCCGCAGCAGCGCGAGCGCACCTTCGAGGTCACTCCCCGGCACCGGCAGATACGCGGCCTTGCGGCGACGGTGTCGAAACACGGCATTGAAGACGGCCGGCGACAGCGAATGGTCGATCGGGTGACCGATCAAGCCGAACAGCTCGCCGCCGGCTTGCCAGGCGGCAACGTTCATCTCTTCCCTCAGGCTGTGCAGCGGCCACTGGCCGGCCGCCACCTCGCCGCCGCGCTCGACAGACGCGTACACCAGCGCAGCGCCGTGGGCGGCCGCAGGGAATGGAAGCACAGGACGGCGCGCAGATCGTCTCGGCGATCGCGCCGATGGCCGAAACGCTCGACTACGCCCAGGCATTGACCTCGATGAGCCAGGGCCGCGCCTACTTCGACATCGAGTTCTCACACTACGAAGAGGTGCCGA
>CBDUAS010000206.1:0-7020 GCA_965365185.1 uncultured bacterium
CGAGATTCTGACATGTGACTGGAGTTCAGACGTGTGCTCTTCCGATCTTACCTCGGCCGACCTGCGCGTCCTTGCCGGGCGCGAAAGGGCCCGGGCGCGCACGTTCTTGAAGATCGAGGAGCATCGCAACCGCGGGCTACCGCCGATCGAGCCGGCGCAGAGCGCCGACGAGCACGAGGCCCGCGTGCGCGAGGCCGAGCAGCTCATCCGCGACTTCATCGCCACCTACGAGCTGTTGAGCATTCCGGAAACGACGCCGCCGCGCTTCGAGACCGACGCTTTCTGGATCGTGCGCGAGGGCGGCAAGCGCCATTTCTGGGAGGAGATCACCTACCGCGATCCGCTCAACAACCACATCCACGCCTCGATTCCGGGGCACCGCTTCGACTCGATCGTGCAGCGCAACGAGAATCGGCCGATTCGTCGCCGCTACCGCGACGGTGTCCGCTCCGAGGGCTGGGCGTTCTACATCGAAGAGATGTTCCTGCAGGCGGGCCTGCTGGATGAACGACCGCGCGCCAAGGAGCTCTTCTACATCGCCCAGCTCAAGCGGGCGGCGCGCGTGCCGGCCGAGCTCGGCATGCAGACCGGTGAGCTTACCCTCGACGACGCGATCCGCTATCTGATCGACGAGGTGCCGCTGATGGAAGAAGACCTGGCGCGTTACGACCTGTCGATCTACCTGCGACGGCCGACGTACGGCATGAACTACGTCATGGGCAAGATCCAGCTCGAGAAGCTTCTTTCCGACAGGGCACTGCAGCTCGGCGAAGCCTTCGACCTCGGCCGCTTCCACGACGAGTTCCTCTCGGCGGGCTCGATTCCTATCTCCCTGATCGCCTGGGAGATGACGGGCAATGACGAGGAGATCGACGCGCTCTGGTGATTCGCTCGCGTTGGCGACAGCCGTCGGGTCTGCCGTCCGATCAGGACCGCGGTTTGTAGATCTTTTCGCCCGCCTCGATGGCAACCGGCAAACGATTCTGCGCGGGCGGCAACGGGCACGTCGCGTAGGGGGTGAAGACGCAGGGCGGATTGTAGGCGCGGTTGAAGTCGACGACGGTATAGCCGTTTTCGTCCGGCCCGCCGCCGTAGGTGGAGTCGCGATTCGTGAGATCCCCGAACGCGGTGAAGAAACTCCCCGGGTCGTCGGAGTCCTTCCAGGTGTCGAGGCGGTAGATCTCGCCGCCGACGATAAACACCACGGCGCCCGGTGACTCGCCTTCGCTGATCGTGCCCAGGATGTTCGGAATCATGATGGGTTTCGGCTCGGGATAGGGCTCGAAGAGGGCGTCGAGTCGCCACGCGCGCCCGATCGGGAACCGCTCGATCTGCTCGAAGTCCAGCAGAACCGGTGACCGTGCGTCCTTCAGGCGCACCGCAAAGCGATCCTGACGTTCGATGACGTTCCAGCGCAGCGAGCCCCATGTCAGCACCGGAAACGGATCGGCCTCTTCGCCATCAACGCGCGGCGCCCGCATTACCAAGGAACCGGTGACTGGCTCGCCATCAGTGGTGTTGATCTCGAGGCCCGGCGCCGGCTCGAAGTAGACGGTTTCGCTGTCGACGAAGAACACGCCGACCTTCGCGGGCGTTCCGCTGGACGTGTAGACGAGGTCGTTGGCCGAATCCGCGCCGAAAGAGCTTTCGCCCTCATCCAGCCACATGAGCCCGACGAGAGAGAGCCATCCGTCGGGTTGCAGGAGTTCGTCATGTCGTTGCGCCACCCACTCCTCGACCTCCGCAACGTGCTCTGCGGCGCTGACCGGCGGGCCCTCCGGGATGTGTGTCGACGCCAGATCGTTCGAGCAACCGCCCACAAGCACGGCAAGCACGAAGCAGGAGATGAGACCTGGCGCTATGCGTGCGACACACGCGGCGCCGGGCAATCGGGTCAACAGCTTGGTCACGCTGGTCACGGGCATTCCGTCCGGTCGCGGTCCTGGCGAGTCTGCACGATACCGCGATGAGCAACGGCGAAGTCGGAACACTGTCGGCTACCCAACGGCATGGCGGTGACGTGCTAACCGTCCTGTCGGCCCGGGCTGTTGCAACTCCTCGAACCAGCCCCCGGGCTCGGCGCACCCGGGCTGCCGGGTGTAGAGTTCAGCATTCAACTCCATCATGAGGCCGTTTGGGCGGTATCCGGATATCGAGGAGATCTGATGGCACACCTGGGTCGCGGCGAGTACGCGTTGCTGCTCCAGTTGAGCAGGAACGGCCGCCAGTCGGTGGCGGTCGAAGGCAACAGGACACTCGTGGGCGACGAGGCGAACTTTCGCAGCGCCATGGTCGAAGTCCTCGTCGACAGCGGATTCGTGACCCGCGTCGAGTCCGACGGCGGCGCGCCAGAGATCGAGCTTTCGGCTGCCGGCCGCGGCGTTCTCGACGATGCCCTCGCCCAGAAGTGGGTGGTGGACCACTCAGGCCTTCACGAGGAATCGCACACCTACCGTTTCGAGGTCCCCGATTCAGTGACCGGAAACCGGTTCGTGGTTGCCGTTTCCCAGGACGCCGGCCCGACAATCGCACACCGCGTCGCCTACAGCGTCATTGGGGCACCGTCGGTGCGCGATAGCTGCCGTAAGATCGAAACCCTCGGTCCGGAGGGCGGCTTTGCCATTAAGGTCGCCATCGAGGGCGCCGGTGAAGTCAACGTCTGGCGCAAGCTGTGATGTTCGGATCGCCGCTGACCACGCCGGTGACTTGAGGGCACCCGGAGCGGCTGCGACAATCCCTCTATCTCGGCAGTTCGATCGGACTTCGCCGTGCTCCCCGGCGTCGAGGCGCCTCCCACGAGGCGCTCGAAGGAGAAGCCATGCTCTACCGCACCGCCAGGACTCTGCTCATTGCTCTCGTCGCCGTCGTTGCCACGAGTCTCGTCTTGCCGCCGGCGCCGGCGCAAGCACAGACCAAGCTGCTGCGCTTCCCCGACATACACGGCGACCGGGTCGTCTTCACGTATGCCGGTGACCTGTGGGTCGCCCCCGTTGACGGCGGCACCGCGACGCGGCTGACGGCGCACCCGGGCATCGAGATCTTCGCCAAGTTCTCGCCCGACGGTCGCTCCATCGCCTTCACCGGACAGTACGACGGCGGTGTGCCCCGCCGGCTCACCTACTACCCGGCACAGGGTCCCCTGCCCCACCGCTGGGGCTACGACAACGTCGTGTACGGGTGGACGACCGACGGCAGCGGCATCCTGTTCCGCTCGCTGCGTGACGGCACGGGGATCGCCGATGGGCGCCTTTTCACCGTTTCCGCCGACGGTGGCCTCCCGGTGGCGCTGCCGATGCCAACCGCCGGCGCCGGCGAGCTGCTCCCCGGTGACCAACTGGTGTACTCGCCGCTGTTTCGCGACTTCCGCAACTGGAAGCGCTACGAGGGCGGATGGGCGCAGGACCTGTGGATCTTCAACCTCAACAGCTACGAGGCCTACAACTTCACCAACGATCCACGCACCGACCGTGACCCGATGCTGGTGGGCGACAAGATCTACTACGTGTCGGATCGCACCGGGAAGCTCAACATCTACGCGTACGACCCGGCGTCGCAGGCCACCGAGACCATCACCTCGTACACTGACTCCGACGTGCGCTGGCCGAGTGCCGATGGGGAGGGGCGCATCGTGTTCGAGCTCGACGGCGAGCTGCACGTGCTCGACACGTCCTCGGGCGATGCTCGCCGCGTCGTCATCACCGTTCCGGACGACGGCATGGCCGCGCGTCCGTCGCACATGAGCGTCAGCTCGTACATGGAAGACTACTCGCTCTCCCCCAAGGGTGAGCGGGCGCTGTTCGTTGCCCGCGGCGACGTGTTCACGGCGCCGATCGAGAACGGCGTCACCCGCAACCTGACGCGCTCCTCCAACGCCCACGACCGCATGGCGCGCTGGTCGCCCGACGGCGCCGATGTCGCGTTCGTCTCCGATCAGACCGGCGAGGAGGAGATCTGGCTCATCGCCCAGGATGGCTCGGGCGACCCCGAGCAGATTACCGACGGGTCCGAGGCGGGCATGTTCTTCGCCCTGGAGTGGTCTCCCGATGGCGACCTGCTCGCCTACACCGACAAGAACGGCAAGCTGTGGGTCGTCGACGTCGAGAGCAAGCAGCGCACCGAGATCGCCGATCAGCGCAACGGGCTGCTGGGTGGCTTCGGCTGGTCGCCCAACGGCGGGCACATCGCCCTGTCGCTCAACGACCGGTCCGGCTTCGGCTCGATTTACGTCTGGAGCAGGGCCGACGGACAGCTACGACGGATCACCGGCGAGCTCTTCAACGAGTTCTCCCCGGCGTGGGGCGCCAACGGCGACTACCTCTTCTACATCGCCGACCGGCAGTACGCGCCGCAGCTCGGCTCGTTCGAGTGGAACTACCTGGTCGATCGAGAAAGCTATATCTACGCGCTGGCGCTGCGCGAGGACGTCGCGCATCCGTTTCCGCCCGAGAACGACGAGGTAACGATCGAGGAGGGCGACGACGAAGCTGCGAGCGAAGAAGCCGGCGCCGAGGAAGCCGGTGGCGGCCAGGAATCCGAGACCGCCGGTGCGGGAGCGCAAGCCGCGGCAGAGCAGGACGAGGCCGCCGACGAGTTCATCGGAATCGATTTCGATGGGTTGGCTCAGCGTGTCGCCCGCGTCCCCGTTGCCGCCGACAACTACGGTGGCTTGAGCGCCAACGACGGGCACCTCTTCTACTTCAATACGGGCCCGGGCTACTACGGCCGCGCCGCGTCGTCACCGCCCAGGCTCATGGTGTTCTCCATGTCCGATCGGGAGGCGTCGGAATTCTCCGTGGGTATCAGCGGCTACGCGCTCTCTCGCGATGGCAGCAAGATCCTGGTGGCCGCCGGTCCGCGCTTCACCCTGCACGACGCACGCGCCGGCGGCGGCAGCGGCGGCCAGCCGGTGTCGACGTCCGGTCTGAGCGCCGACGTCGTACCCGAGCAGGAATACGAACAGATCTTCAACGAAGTCTGGCGGCGGTTCCGGGATTTCTTCTACGCCGCCAACATGCACGGCTATGACTGGGAAGGTTTGCGCGAGCAATACCGGCCGCTGCTCGAACACGTCGCACACCGCTCCGATCTCAACTACGTCCTCGGCGAGATGATCTCCGAGCTGTCCAGCTCGCACACGTACATCGCCGGGGGCGATTGGGAAATCCCCGATCGCCCGGGTGCGGCCCTGCCCGGCGCCCGCTTCGAGCTCGACGAGCAGGCGAATCGCTATCGCGTCGCCCGCATCCTGCGGGGCCAAAACGAGGAATCGCGCTACCGCGCTCCGCTCACCGAGATCGGCGTCGATATCAGCGAGGGCGACTACGTGCTGGCGATCGACGGCGAGGAGCTGCGCGGCGACGACAACCCGTACCGACTGCTGCAGCACAAGAGCGGTCTGGTGACGCTGACCGTCAACGACTCGCCCAGCTTCGACGGTTCACGCCACGTCTCGTACGAGTCGATCGCCGGCGAATCGAGCCTCTTCTACCTGGCATGGGTGGAGGAAAACCGCCGCAAGGTCGAGGAGGCCACGGGCGGGCGCGTTGGTTACTTGCACGTCCCTGACATGGGCGCGAACGGCATCTACGAGTTCATCAAGTGGTTCTACGGCCAGGTGCGCAAGGAGGGGTTGATCATCGACGTGCGCGGCAACGGCGGCGGCAACGTGTCGTCGATGCTCATCGAGCGGCTACGGCGCGAGCTGCTGGCAACCGGCTTCGCCCGCGGCAGCGAGGACGCCTCGACCTACCCGCAGGTGGTATTCCACGGCCACATGGTGGCGTTGATGAACGAGACCTCGGCCTCTGACGGCGACATCTTCCCGGCGATGTTCAAGCAGGCCGGCCTCGGCCCACTCATCGGCAAGCGCTCCTGGGGCGGCGTGGTGGGGATCACCAGCTATGGCCCGCTGGTCGACGGCGGCCAGGTGAACGTGCCCCAGTTCGGCTTCGCCGACACCGACGGCAACTGGGTGATCGAGGGCTTCGGCGTGGAACCCGACATCGTGGTCGAGAACGACCCCAAGTCTCTGATCGAGGGCGCCGACCCGCAGCTCGAACGCGGCATCGAAGAGATCATGCGGATGATCGAGGAAAACCCGAAGGCGCTGCCGGGCCGACCGGCCGATCCGATCAAGCGGTAAGGGCAAAGCGACGGAGGACGCGGCGGGAGTCTCGGGCACGATTCTCGCCGCGTCCGCGTGCTCGAAGCAGCCCGGCGATCCTGGTCAATCGCTCGCGGGTCGGATCACTCCCCCGGCGCTGGCGGTGCGTCGGCGTTGAACATGTCGGCGGTCACCTTCCAGCTTCCGTCCGGCTGCTTCTCCCAGACGGTCAGGTACTTGCCGACGATGGTCATCGGAGAGCCGTCCGGCCCTTCCATTGCCATCTCGTAGGTCCCGATGGTGTAGCCCAGGTCACCCGCTTGCCCGACCTTGGCGGTCGTTGGCTCCCAGGTTATCGAGAATCCCGGCATGCCTTCCAACATGGCGACGACGCCGCCTATCTCCTCTTTGCCGTGGGCGATGGGAGCATCGGGCGGCAGCAGGTAGGCGTCGTCGAGCATCAAGTTCGTGAACGCCGCCGCCCGGTCGTCGCTCGCCGCGTAATCCGCGGCCCAGGACCGATCGGCCTGCATGAGCGCCTCGCGTTCGGCCGCCAGATCGATCTGCGGCGTCGCGGGCTCCGCAGGCGGTTCCGCGGGTGCGGCGCACCCGACAACCAACAACAGCAGGACCAGGGTTGACATGAGTCTGCGCATGGCTTCCTCCGCGCTGGTACGGGGCCCGTCTGCGTGACGCTTCGAGTTCTCGGAGCGGGCGCCCCGGATATGAGCTTCGCGAGCCGGGAGCGCGCTTCACTCTGCGGATGCCCCGAAGAGGGAGATCAAGGCGAGTGTGCCCAATTCGACGAGCCGCGCCAACCGGCGAGCGTGCTTATCGTGAGGCCTCCGGCGCGCGCGGCGCCGGGTTCTGAGGCCGCTGCTTCCTTTCGCTCCCTTCAAGGTGCGAAACGGCGGGGG
>CBDUAS010000207.1:0-6968 GCA_965365185.1 uncultured bacterium
GTTCCCTCGGGACCCGCCTCTGCGGACCAGCGACCTGTCGCCCGATTGCAGTCGAGACGCATCGAGACCGTCCCGTCGGCGTCGAGCCGCAGCGTGTAAACGGACGGATCGTCCGGCCGCAAGGTGCCGATCGCATCGTCCATCGACTGGAACGCAACCAGTCGCCACTCCGTGTCGGCGAGCTCTGACGGGAGCTGCGGAAGCGTCGTGATCGCGGCGAACATGGCCGGACCGGAGGCGTTCCAGGCAAACGCAGGGACCTCGCCCGACTCTCCGAGCGCAGCGGATGCATCGGCAACCTGCGCCCGTACGGGGTCAGCAGACGCCACAACGAGGCTTGCGAGAACGGCAACGCTTGCCAGCATCCGGCTGGATCCGCGTGCCCCTCCCGGTGAATTCCACGGCGCGGTCATCATCGAATGATCTCTCCTATCCCACAGCGTCGGCGCGTTGCACAGACCCCCAATGTACCGCAGGTGCGTAGGTATCTGTCACGCTCTGACGTCCTCGGTGATCGCGCGCCGGACTTCGGCGCATGTCCCACCCGGGCGCAGCCTCCTGGTGCTCCGCGGTGGAGATCGAGGCGGCGGCGCCTGTTAGAATCCAGGCGCCCCGACGCGCGGCAGGGTAACCATCGTTGGATGCCGCGTCTTTCCCGCACCCGACCCTCCGATGAGTCGCTCTGAGGTCCTCGAAGCCAATCTGCGCGCGCTGTTCGAAGGCGACGCCGGCGACGCCACGCCCGCCGACGCGGCCGCCCCCATGGCGCCGGGCTCGAGGCTGAACGGAACCCTGTTCCTCGAGTTGCTCGAGACGATGTACACCGTGCGGCAGCTCGACCTCGAGGCGCGCGCCCTGAAGGACCGCGACGAGGGTTACTACACCATCGCCAGCGCCGGCCACGAAGTGAACGCAGCGGTTGCGGCGGCGCTGCGGCCCGACGACCCGGCATTCTTGCACTACCGCTCGGGCGGGTTCTTCGTGCAGCGGGCGCGACAGTTGCCCGGGCAAACGCCGATCTTCGACGTGCTCCTGTCGCTGACGGCAGCAGCCGACGATCCCATCGCCGGCGGACGCCACAAGGTGTTCGGCTCCGTGCCGCTGTGGATCTACCCGCAGACGAGCACCATCGCGTCGCACGTGCCCAAGGCGGTGGGTCACGCGGTCGCCATCGGGCGCGCCAAACATCTCCGACGGCCCCTGCCCTTCGCCGAGGACGCCGTCGTGGTGTGCAGCTTCGGCGACGCCAGTATGAACCACTCCACCGCGGTGGGGGCCCTCAACGGCGCGTTGTGGGCGAGCTACCAGCACCTCCCCGTACCCATCCTGTTCGTCTGTGAGGACAATGGGCTCGGGATCTCGGTGAACACGCCGCCCGGGTGGATCGAGAAACGCTGGGGCAGCCAGCCCGGCATCACCTACGTGCGCGCTGACGGGCTCGACCTCGTGGACACCTACGACGCGGCTTGTCGCGCCGTCGACCGCTGCCGGCGCCGCCGTGAGCCGGTGCTCCTGCACCTCGACCTGGTGCGCTTGCTGGGTCACGCCGGCACGGACGTCGAGCTGGCCTACCGCGACATCGAGGAGATCAAAGCCGACGAGGCACAAGACCCGCTCCTGGCCAACACCCGCCGCGCCATGGCGTCCGGCCTGGCGCGGGGAGCGCAGCTCGCAGCGCTGTACGACGAGATCGGGGCGCGAATCCGGCGTGCATCGCGCGAGGCCGCCGGCCGGCCCCACCTCCACAGCGCCGCCGCAGTGATGGCACCGCTGGCGCCTTACACACCCGACGCGGTACGCGCCGAGGCCGAGCGCACCAGCGGCTACCGACAGGAACGCGAGCTGTACTTCGGCGGTCCCGACCGTCTGCCCGAGAATCAGCCGCCGCGGCTGCTGGCACAGGCGATCAACAACTCGCTGTGCGACCTGCTGGCCAAGTACCCCGAGATGCTGGTCTTCGGTGAGGACGTTGCCAAGCGCGGTGGCGTCTATGGCATCACCGCGCAACTCTACGAGAAGTTCGGTGCCGGCCGGGTCTTCAACACCCTGCTCGACGAGCAAAGCATCCTCGGCATGGCCATCGGCGCGGCGCAGCTCGGCTTCCTGCCGGTACCGGAGATCCAGTATTTGGCCTACTACCACAACGCCGAGGACCAGATTCGCGGCGAAGCCTCGTCGCTGCAATATTTCTCCAGCGGCCAGCTACGTAACCCAATGGTGGTGCGCATCGCCGGATGGGCGTACCAGCGCGGTTTCGGCGGGCACTTCCACAACGACAACTCCATCGCCGCCCTGCGCGACGTGCCCGGCGTGGTGATCGCCGCGCCGTCGCGCGGGGACGACGCGGTCGGCATGCTGCGCACGGCGATGGCACTGGCCAAGGTCGACGGCCGTGTCGTGTTCTTCATCGAGCCGATCGCCCTGTACCGCACGCGGGACCTTTACGAGCAAGGGGACGGCGGCTGGCTCGACCCCTTCCCTGCCCCCGGCTTCGCGGTCGAGCTGGGCAGCGCCCGCGTCTACGACGATCACGACAACGGCGACCCGGCGATCACCCTGGTGAGCTGGGCCAACGGCTTGTGGCGCTCATTGCGTGCCGCGCGCTCGTTGCGTCGGGAGCACGGCGTGCGGGCGCGTGTGCTCGATCTGCGCTGGCTGCTACCGCTCGATGTCGACACCCTGTGCGCCGCGGCGAACGCTTCCGGCCGCGTGCTGGTTGTCGACGAGGGCCGCCGCACCTCGCCCGCATCTGCGGCGAGGACACCTTCATCCCGCTCGGACCATCCTGGGATCACGTGCTGCCGAACGAGGGCAAGATCATCGAGCGGGCCCTGGACCTGTGCCGGGGGCAGGGACCCGACCCATGAGGCGTGCGGCGGTGGTCCTTTGCCCCGGGCGCGGAAGCTACACTGCGAGCGAGCTCGGTTACCTGTCGCGGCCGGCGCCCGCACGACGGCGCGTCGAGCTCGATGCCGCCCTCGATCGGGTCGACGCGCGACGCGCCGCACGCGGCGACCTGGAGATCCGTGCCATGGACGGCGCCGCGAGCTTCTCGAGCGACCTGTTCCGCGGCGAGAACGCTTCCGGACTGACATTCGCCGGCACGGCGCTCGATTTCCTCAGGCTCGACACGGACGCAATCGACGTGGTGGCGGTGGGTGGCAACAGCATGGGGTGGTACTCGGCGCTGTTCGCTGGCGGCGCGCTCGACGTCGACGACGCCTTCGAGCTCGTCGAGACGATGGGCACCATGACACGCGATGGCGCCATCGGCGGGCAGGTCATCTACCCTCTCGTCGACGAGCAGTGGCTCCCGGATGCCACGTGCCGCGTGCGGGTGGACACCGCCCTCGCCGCCGTGGCGGCGGCCGGCAAGCTCGCCGGTTGGTCGATCCGCTACGGCGGATTCGCGGTCCTGTGGGCGGAGAGCGACGCCGCCGGAATTCTGCTCGAAGCGCTGCCCGAAACGAAGATCGGTAGCCGCAAGTACCCCCTGGTGATGCCGGCCCACTCCGCCTTTCATTCGCCGCTCATGCGCTCGGTGTCGGAGCGCGCCTTGCGGAAGCTCGAGGGGTTGAAGTGGCGCCCGCCCCGGGTGCCGCTGATCGACGGCCGCGGCGCCCAGTGGCGACCGCTGAGCACCGATCTGCACGAGCTCCGCCGTTACACGCTGGAAGCGCAGGTCACGGAGACCTTCGACTTCTCTGCCTGCGTCCGGGTGGCCCTGCGCGAGTACGCGCCCGACCTCGTCGTCTTGCCGGGACCGGGGGACACGCTCGGTGCCGCTGTGGCCCACGTAGTCATCGCCGAGCGCTGGCAAGGAATCGACTCGAGGAGCGCGTTCGCCGCGCGCCAGGAGAGCTCGCCGCTGCTGATCTCGATGGCGCGATCGGAGCAGGCCGAAACCGTCACACTGCCGGACTCCTAGAAGGTCGCTTGCGGATCCGTTGCCTGCGCCCAGCTCCGCTACATCGCGACGCCCGCTCGCGGTATGCTACCGCCGATCAGCTCGCGCACTCGACATCACCGGAGTCCGGACACCGTCGGAGGCCCATCCATGGTCAACCGCAGACAGTTCATCGGCGCCGTCGGGGTGCCGGCCGCCACCGCAATGGCCCCCGTCCTCAACCCCAACGGCATCGGCCGCGCGCTCGAGGCCCTGCAGGGGCTCGCCACCAGCAGCAGGACGCCCGAGCAAATCGCAGCCGATGAGACCATCTGGCGCGACGTGCAGGCGGCCTACAGCGCCGATCGCACGCTGGTGAACCTGAACTTCGGCGGCGTCGGCGCCTCGCCCATCGTCGTCCAGGACGCCATGAAACGATACCTGGACTACTCCAACACCGCGCCCGTGTACAGCATGTGGCGCGTGCTGGAGCCGCAGCACGAGGGCGTGCGGCAGCGCCTCGCGCGGCACTTCGGTGCCGACGCCGAGGAGATCGCCATTACCCGCAACGCCTCCGAGAGCCTGCAGATCTGCCAGCTCGGCTGCGACCTGCAGCGCGGCGACGAGATCCTCACGACCAATCAGGATTACGGCCGCATGATCAACACCTTCAAGCAGCGCGAGCGCCGCGAGGGGGTGGTTCTCAAGCAGTTCTCCATCCCGGTGCCGGCCGAGGACGAGGACGAAATCGTCTCGCTCTTCGAAGAGAACATCAGCGACCGCACGCGCCTGATCCTGATGTGTCACCAGATCAACCTCACGGGGCAAATCCTTCCGGTCAAGAAGGTGGTGCAGATGGCCCGCGGCCACGGCATTCCGGTGATCGTCGACGGCGCCCACGCCTACGGCCAGTTTGCTTTCAGCCACGACGACCTCGACTGCGACTACTACGGCACCAGCCTGCACAAGTGGCTGAACGCGCCCCACGGCAGCGGCATGCTCTACGTGCGACGCGACAAGATCGCCGATCTCTGGCCGCTGATGGCGGCGCCGGAGAACCAGCAGGACGACATTCGCAAGTTCGAGCAGATCGGTACCCATCCGGAGGCCAATTTCCTCGCCATCGGCGATGCCTTGACGTTTCACGAGGGGCTCGGGGACGATCGCAAGGAGGCGCGTCTCCGCTACCTGCGCAACTACTGGGCCGAGCGGCTGCTGCAACACGACCGCATCCGCTTGAACACGAGCCTCGACCCGCGCTTCTCCTGCTGCCTGAGCAACGTCCAGATGGTGGGCGTCGACACCAGCGCGCTGGGCAACTACATGTGGAATCAGCACCGCATCATCGTCACACCGATCAACCATGCCGAGTTCACCGGGCTGCGGGTGACACCGAACGTGTGTACGACGCTCGAGGAGCTCGATCGCTTTTGTGATGCCATGGAGCACGTCGCCCGGCACGGTTTGCCTGCCTGACGACACGTCCGTCCGCGTACCGCTATCCCCACGTAAGGAGCCCGTTTCGATGTCGAGATCGCCGCGGCGCACTGCCACGTTCACCGTTGCATCCCTGCTGACACTTGCCGTTCTCGTGGCACCGAGTCCGGCCGCGGTCGGCGCCGCCCCGCAGAGCGGCGTCACCACGCCGCTCGAGGAGTTCGGCAACAACCTGGGTGACGACTACTTTCTCGCCAACTACGAGCAGCTCGTCGCCTACTGGCAGAAGCTGGCGCGGGAGTCGGATCGCATGACGCTGGAGGTCATCGGGGAAACGGCTCAGGGGCGGCCGATGTACATGGCGATCATCACGTCTCCCGAGAACCACCGGAACCTCGGTCGCTACAAGGAGATCGCGACGCAACTGGCGCTCGCGGAAGGTGTCAGCGAGCAACAAGCGCGCACGCTGGCGGCGGAGGGCAAGGCGGTGGTGTGGATCGATGGCGGCTTGCACGCCACAGAGGTGCTGGGCGCGCAGCAGCTCATGGAGCTGGTCTACCAGATGAACTCCCGGACCGATCCGGAGACGCTGCGCTTCCTCGACGACGTCATCCTGCTCGCCGCCTGCGTCAACCCCGATGGCCTGGACCTGGTTGCCGACTGGTATATGCGCAACCCGGTACCCGAGCAGCGCAGCACACGCGGTCTGCCGGTTCTCTATCACGAGTACACCGGCCACGACAACAACCGCGACTTCTACATGTCGACCCAGAAAGAAACCATCGCCATCAACAACATCCTGTACCGCGAGTGGTTTCCGCAGATCGTCTACAACCACCATCAGACGGGCCCTTCGGGGACGGTTCTGTTCGCACCGCCGTTCCGTGGTCCGTTCAACTACAACCTGGATCCTCTGCTCATCCTGGGAATCGATACCGTCGGCACGGCGATGCACAGCCGCTTCGTGCGCGAGGACAAGCCGGGCGCGACGATGCGCTCCGGCGCCGGCTACTCCACCTGGTGGAACGGCGGCCTGCGCACCACACCCTACTGGCACAACCAGATCGGCCTGCTCACCGAGACCATCGGCAACCCGACCCCGATGTCGATCCCGTTTCGCCTGAATCGCCAGCTTCCCAGCAACGACCTGCCTTACCCCATCGCACCGCAGGAATGGCACTTCCGCCAGTCGATCGAGTATTCGATTACCGCCAATCGCGCGGTGCTCGACATCGCCAGCAAGCTGCGCGAGGACTTCCTGTTCAACATCTGGCGCATGGGAATGAACTCCATCGAGCGTGGCCAGCAAGACACCTGGACGCGCTCTCCGGCGCGCGTCCAGGCCGTTGAAGCCGCGCTCGCCGGGCAGCCGGCCGACAATGGCAATCAGGGGGGCTTCGGCGGCGGTGCGGTGCCCACCGAGCTGTGGGAAGACGTGTACCTCGATCCCGACGCCCGCGACCCGCGCGGCTACATCCTGCCCGCCAGCCAACCGGACTTTCTTACCGCGACGAAGTTCGTCAACACGCTGATCAAGAACGGTGTCACCGTTCACCGCGCTACGAGCGATTTCAGCGTCGCCGGCAGCCGCTACCCGGCGGGGTCCTACGTGGTCATGTCGGGGCAGGCGTTCCGACCCTTCGTG
>CBDUAS010000208.1:0-6955 GCA_965365185.1 uncultured bacterium
CCGTTTGCCCCGCACGAGCTGGTGCGCACCGTCCGACGCTGCCTGGACGACTAGCGGGCTTGCACGTTGTTTGCTACTTCGACGCCAGGATCTCGGCGGCGTCGTGTGTCGGTGCCTGGCAGGCGTAGTCGGAGCACAGGTAGAAGGTCGGGCGGCCGCTCTCCAGGCGCTTGCCCTGCAGCAACGGCAACTCCCGCGCCGCCCGCTCCGCGTCTGCGGCATCCGGATCGAAAGCGATGACGAGGTCGTGGGGGCGGAACTGCCGCCAGAGCGACCGTAACGTGCGCGATACCTCCGGCGAATTCCGCGGTCCCACCAGCGCGATCTCTCGGGGGGTGCGGCGCCGATAGTCGACCGCGGCAATCATGTGCGCGAAGCCACCCGGCGCCGCTTCCATTCGGCGCGCGAAGGCAGCCAGGGTTTCGTCGGCGTGTTTCCCGTACCGGGCTTCGCCGGTGACCGTCTCGAGACGCAGCAGAGCGCTCGCCGCGACGGCGTTGCCCGACGGCGTGGCGCCATCGTACCCCGGCTTCAAGCGTGCGATGAGCTGCTCGTGGTCCGCCCCGGTGAAGAAGAAACCACCCTCGTCTCGATCCCAGAACAGCTCCAGCATGCGATCGGCGAGCCGGCGGGCCTGTTGCAACCATTCCGGCTCGAAGGTGGTCTCGAACACCTCGATCAGGGCCCACACCAGGTTGGCGTAGTCATCCAAGTACCCGAGCAAATGGCTCCGACCGCCCCGATGGCTGTGCAACAACCGGTTGTCCACGATCATTTTGTCGACGGCGAAGTGGGCCGCGCGCAGGGCAGATTCGAGAAAGCGCTCTTCCCCCAGGACCCGATACGCCCTTGCCATGGCAACGACCATCAGCCCGTTCCAGTCGCTGAGGATCTTGTCGTCGAGCCCCGGTGGCGTCCGTTCATTTCGTGCCCGCAGCAACGTCGCCCGTGCCGCCGCGAGGCTGCGCTCCAGCTCCTCCGGCGCTGTGTCCAGGTCCTCGGAGAACGCCGCCGCCGGCTTGGCCAGGTTCAGGATGTTGCTGCCCTCCCAGTTGCCGGCAGGGGTCACATCGTAGACGGCGCAGAAGGCCTCGGCGTCTGCTCCCAGAAGCCGCTGGACCTCGGCGTGATCCCATACGTAGAACTTCCCCTCGGCGCCCTCCGAGTCGGCGTCCAGGGTGGAGTAGTAGCCGCCCTCCGGCGCCTGCATGTCACGAGCAACCCAATCGAGCGTTTCGGTGGCGATCCGCGCGTATTCCTCGTGGCCGGTGAGCTGGACGGCTTCGAGGTAGACGACGGCCAGCAGAGCGTTGTCGTACAGCATCTTCTCGAAGTGCGGCACCAGCCAGCGATCGTCCGTGGAGTAACGGTGGAACCCACCGCCGAGCTGGTCGTAGAGCCCTCCATACGCCATGCGGTCCAGCGTCAACGTCACCATTTCCAGCGTGTCGGCATCGTCATGCTTGTCAACGGCGCGGAGCAGCAGCCCGATCGTCATCGGGTGGGGGAACTTCGGCGCCCGCGAGAAGCCGCCGAACACCGGCTCGAACGTTCTTCGACAATGCTCGACCGCGGCGTCGAGCAGTTCTGCGTCCGCCGCGTGCCGCCCTCCGGGCCCCGGCTCGGTGCGGGCGCTGCGGTTGATATGTGCGACGAGGTCTTCCGATGCCGACTCGATCGATTCGCGTTGTTGTTCGAAGGATTGCCGGACCGCGGTCAGCACGCGGGCAAACCCGGGCATTCCGCCGCGGTCTTGCGGGGGAAAGTAGGTTCCCCCGAAAAAAGGCTTGAGATCGGGCGTCAGGAACACGGTGAGCGGCCAACCGCCCTGGCCCGTCATCATCTGGACGGCCTTCATGTAGATGTCGTCGAGGTCCGGACGTTCCTCGCGATCGACCTTGATGCACACGAATCCATCGTTCATCATCGCGGCAATACGGTCGTCTTCGAACGACTCTCGCTCCATGACGTGGCACCAGTGGCAAGCGGCATAACCGATGCTCAGGAGGATCGGCAAGTCCTCCCGGCGGGCCCTGTCCAGGGCCTCGTCTGCCCACGGGTACCATTCGACAGGGTTGCGGGCGTGTTGTAGTAAGTACGGACTTGTCTCTTCGGAAAGTCGGTTCGAGCGTGTAGGTTCATTCATGCGGGCAGCTTAGCAGGGTCCTGAGCGGTCCCCGGATTGGGTCGGTACCGCCGGCAAGCGGTTCGGGGCGGCACCCCGCGGTAGTCCAAGAGCGGCGGCGGCTGCGGCCGCTGCCGGAGATCACCACGGTCGGACGAATGAGGAAAATCAGCTCGGCGGCATCGGAAATGCTGTTGCTGGCTCGTTCACTCCGTGTACCCCTTCCGTCAGCCTGGGAGCCACCGGCATGCCGCTCTACCCTCGCCCAGCCACGCTGAACGGCGGCGGCCGCATCCTGATCGTGGACGATGAGCCGTACATCCGCGAGATTCTCTCGCGCTGGCTCGTTGACGAGGGCTACGACTGCGAGCAGGCGGCCAATACCGAGGCGGCGCTGGAGGCTTTGGCGCGCGGCGATTGCGAGCTCATGATCTCCGACATACGCATGCCGGGTCGCTCGGGGCTCGAGCTGCTCGATGAGGCCCGAGCGAGGTTTCCGGATCTGGCCGTCATCATGCTCACCGCGGTGGATGATCGAGCGACGGCGATTCACACACTGGAGGCCGGCGCCTACGGATACGTCATCAAGCCGTTCGACCGCAACGAGCTGCTCATTTCGGTGGTCAACGCGCTCGAGCGTCGCCGCCTGTCATTGCTCAGCAACCACTACAGGGAGCAACTCGAGAACGATGTGCGCGAGCGCACGGCAGAGCTGAGATTGCGGGAGGAAGAGGTGGCGCTACGGTTGATCACCGCCGCCGAGCACCGAGACGCCGAGACCGGTGCCCATATCCGTCGCATCGGTCTGTATTCGGAGGTCATCGCGTGTGCGCGCGGCTGGGACCCGGAAGCCGCCGAGGAGCTGCGACTGGCTGCACCGATGCACGACGTCGGCAAGATCGGAATCCCGGACCACATCCTGCTCAAACCGGGCACTCTGACGAGCAGGGAGTTCAGCGTCATCGAACGTCACACGACAATGGGTGCCGCGATCCTCGCCGGCTCGCACATCCCGACACTGAAGTTGGCCCGACAGATCGCGCTCACCCACCACGAGCGTTGGGACGGTGGAGGGTACCCGACGGGTCTGGCCGCCCGAGAGATTCCGGAGGAAGGTCGCATCGTCGCCGTGGCGGACGTCTACGACGCGCTCGTGCATACGCGCATCTATCGACCGGCGATGTCGGAGGAGCAGGCGCTGCGGATCATGGAACGGGCGCGCGGCCGGCAATTCGATCCGGACGTCTTCGACACGTTTCTCGAGGTATTGCCCGAACTGCGGGAGATTCGCCGCCGTCTGGCCGCAGAGGAGCGGGCCACGACGGAACTCAGGCACGTTTGACGGGCTCGGTCGGCCGCTGAAGAAAGACATCGGAAATCCGCTCCTCCACGCGTTATTGGGCTAGGGACCGGTGTGGGCCCTGCTCGAAGGCCGGAGGGGCTCACTGCAACGGACCGTCGAGCGCGGTGGGCTCGACGCAGGGTGGCTATGTCGAAGGCGCGGAAGTCCTCCTTCGGGGGTGGAGAGGCAGAGGAGACCGGTCGCCTTTTGGCGGACGTCATGGACTCCCTGTCCGACGCCCTGATCATCACCGACTTCGACACCCTGGAGGTCGAGTACGCGAATCGGTCGCTGGCCGACGCGCTTGGCTACGCTCCGGAGGATCTGATCGGCTCCCCGGTCACATCCATGTATCCGGATGACGACGGGGCTTCCGCCTTCCGTCGTGCCCTGGCGGATGCAGTCGAACAAGGCAGCGTCGGCTTTCGCAGCGAGCAGGTCCTCATACGAAAGAACGGGGACCGCACCTGGACCGAGATGACCACCAGGCTGGTTCCGGACGGGGCACCGGAGAAGCTCGTCAGCGTCTTGCGCGACATCACCGAGCGAAAGCTCTGGGAAGACGCGCTGGTGCAGAGTCACGCCCGGCTCGAGTTGCTCAACAGCATCCTCAGTGGCGTCAAGCTCGGCATGACGGTCGATGCGGTGATCGACCTCACTCTCAGGCGGCTCAGCGAGTACTTCCAGGGCATCAGGGTCACGTACGGCAGGGTGGACGGCGATGGCCGGCTCACTGTGAGCAACTGCATCCACCCGGAAGCGATGCCTTCCCTGCTCGACTGGTCCGTCGACCTCACGGATTCGCGGGAATATCTCAAGGCACTTCGTGCCGGAGAGGCCGTGGATCTTGCAGACGTCGCCGCCCAGGAGGCTTACGGCGCCGTGATGGGCGAGGGCACGCGTGCGGCGCTGCATGTGCCCATGGAGCACGCCGACGGTTTGGTCGCCGTGCTCTGCCTCGATTCACCCGCACCGCTGAGCTGGAGCGTGCACGCGGTCACGACGGTGACCGAGGTCGCCTCGCATCTGTCGTTCGTGCTCAAGGACGCCGAAGCTTCCAAGACGCGTGCCCGGCTCGAGGAGCAGCTACGGCAGTCTCAAAAGATGGAGGCGGTGGGACGCCTCGCCGGTGGTGTGGCACACGACTTCAACAATATTCTCACCGGAATTACCGGGTACGCAGAGCTTGCGCTCGGGCAGGTCGACGACGAGCGGCCTCAAGTTCGCCGAGACCTCGAGCAGATCCGCCAGTTCTCCGATCGCGCGGCCGGCCTCACGCACCAGCTACTGGCGTTCAGTCGTCGCCAACCGCTGCGGGTATCGGCCGTCGACCTCAATGAGCTGGTGAGCTCGACGACGGTGATGATGCAGCGGCTCATCGGCGAGGACATCGAGCTGAGCTTCCACCCCGGCGATGATCTCGGCCTGGTGAAGGCGGACTCGGGCCAGATCGAGCAGGTCCTGATGAATCTCGCCGTCAACTCCCGGGACGCCATGCCCAACGGTGGCAAGTTGATCATCGAGACAGCGAGCGTGGTGCTCGACAGGGACTACGCGCGATCGCACACGTCCGTGGAGCCCGGCCGGTACGTCATGCTGGTGGTTTCCGACACGGGCATCGGCATGGACAAGGAAATCCAGGAGCGCGTCTTCGAACCCTTCTACACGACCAAGGAACAGGGCAAGGGGACCGGGCTGGGATTGTCCACGGTCTACGGCATCGTCAAACAGCACGACGGCAATATCTGGGTTTACAGCGAGCCGGGTCGAGGCACCTGCTTCAAGATCTATCTGCCGGTCTCGGATGCACCTCCGGCAATCGAGCGGGTCGCCGGTCTATCGGCCGAAGTGCCGCGCGGCGTTGAAACGATCCTGCTCGTGGAAGATGAGCCGCGCGTACGCGACGCCGTCAAGCGCGCCCTCGAGAGCTATGGCTATACGGTCCTTTCTGCCACCCACCCGGACGAGGCCACCGCGGTCTTCGAGGACAATGTAAGAGGCGTGGCCATGTTGCTTTCGGATGTCGTCATGCCCGGTTGCGACGGCATCCAGCTCCACTCCCGGCTGTGCGATCGACGGCCCGGTTTGCCGGTGCTGTTCATGTCCGGGTACACCGATCGGTCGATTCTCGAGGAGGGCGTCCTCAATCCGGGGATTCCGTTCATCCAGAAGCCTTTCTCGCCGGCGCAACTGGTGCACAAGGTGCGTTCCGTGCTCGATGAGAGCGTCGGCTAGACGATCGTGGTCTCTGCCGCGCATTGCGGCGGGCCGCAGACAGCGGTAGCTTGAAGACTCCGCCCTTTCCCCGTCGAGTTTTCGCGATGTCGAAGTACACGATTCCTGGTCCGGGCTCCGTCTTGCGCGCCGTCGCGTGCGCGTCGGCCCTGACGTGCGTTGCGTCTCCGCTGGCCTGGGGGTTGCAGCAACAGGCGATCTACCGCGCGGACGTGGAGCTCGTCCTGCTGCACGTGGCTGTCATCGACCCCCGCGGCGGCGAGGTGCCGCCGCTGACGGCGGAAGATTTCAAGATCTTCGACGACGGTACCGAGCAGGAGATCGAGCTGTTTGCCACGCCCAGCGATGCTCCGCTGGATATCGCCATGGTGTTGGACTCGAGCGCGAGTATGAAGCCGGTCGAAGCGTCGGCGCGGCGTGCCGCCATCGCCTTCCTCGGCCGCATGGCCCCGGACGACTGCGTCTACGTGCTGCCGTTTTCCGACGAGCCCGTCTCGGGACGCTGGGGAAGGGCTGGGGATCCGGGCCTGCGCGGCTTCATCGGATCGATTCGCTCCGCCGGAGGTACGGCGCTCCACGACGCCGTCCTGGAGGGTTTGGCGCAGCTCGAGCGTGCCAACGCCAACGATCTCGTCAGCGTCGCCAGCGAAGCCGAGGGTGGCGAAGGTGCGGTCGTAGCCGAGGCGTCGGAGGGCAAGGCGGATAGACGTCAGATCGCCGATCCGTCCAACGTGGTCGTGCGGCAGGACGGCGAGAGAGTAGTCCTGCCGCCGCGGCGGAGCTCGTTGCTGAGCGAAGTCGACAGCGCCATTCGAGAGCTAGATCTGACGGTGCCGCCACCGGTTCGCGGCTGCGGTGAGCCGCTGGCGCCGGGCCAACGGGCCTCGGCGGCAAACGCGCGGCGCAAAGCCCTGTTGCTTCTCAGCGACGGTGCCGACAGGGACAGCGAGGCGACCTTTTACGACGCGCTCGGTGCGGCGCGTGCCGCCAGCGTTCCGGTTTTTCCCGTCGTCATGGGCTACGCGAACGACGAGCCCCGGCTGCGTGACCACCTGTCCGAGATCGCCCGGGCGACCGGAGGTCGGCTGATCGAGAACACCCGGCCCGGGGAGCTCGGCGCATCCTACGATCAGGTGGTTGCCCTGTTGCGGTCGTTCTACCTCATCGGATACGACCCCGACGCCGCTGTCGTGAGCCCCGGCGGTCCGCCGCGCTGGCACGACGTACGCGTCGACCTGCGGCGGCCGAACTTC
>CBDUAS010000209.1:0-6944 GCA_965365185.1 uncultured bacterium
CGAGGAACGACATACCCGGGTGCTCGATCGCCTGGACGATGAGGTCGGTGACCTTCTTCACGTTGTAGGAATAACCCCGACCGATCCAGGTGAAACCGACCGACATCGCCATCATGAGGGAGTTGAGTTGCCCCTGGATGTTGGGCTCCGGGAGGCTCTTGGTCTGCAGACCGAGCGCCAGCGTCGGGGCGGCCTGACCTTTCGTCAACCCGTACACGGCGTTGTTGAAGAGGATGTACGTCATGTCGAGGTTGCGCCGGCCGGCGTTGACGAAGTGGCCCGCGCCGATCCCCAGCCCGTCGCCGTCGCCGCCGACGCCGACGACCGTCATCTCCGGATTCGCCAGCTTGATGCCTTGAGCGAAGGGCAACAACCGTCCATGCAGCGTGTGCACGCCGTATACCGGGAAGTAGTAGGGTGCCTTACCGGAACAGCCGATGCCGCCGACCACGGCGACCTGGTGGGATTCCAGGCCCAGGCGGGCGAACGCCTGCTGCACGGAATTGAGGATGCCGAAGTCGCCGCACCCCGGACACCAGTCGTTGGGAAAGGGAACCTGGAAATCCTTGGCGGTGAGCTTGCGTTTTTCAGTGGCGGTACTCATGGCTTCGATCATAGCGGCCGGCTCCCGGTAACGGGCGCCGTGCGCTCACTCGTTGGGGTTGCGGATGACGAGCTTGGTTTCGTCGGTGCCGTCGTTGATGGTCTTGAATGCCTCGTATAACTCTCGCCCGGACATCGGCCGGCCATTGTATTTCACCACCAGATGATCGCAGGCGATACCGGTGTGCTGCCGTAGCACTTGGGCAAGCTGCCCGGAGAAGTTGGCCTCGACGGAAATCAGCGGCGCAGCGCCGGCAAATAGCTCTTCGAGCTGCGCGGCGGGGAACGGGCAAATGATCCGCAGGTGCACGAGGCGGGCCTTCACGCCGTCCTCCCCGAGTCTCTCGATGGCTTCCAGGATGCCGCCTTTGTTGGATCCCCAGCTCAGAATGGTGAAATCGGCGTCCGGGTCGCCGTACACGCGAAGCTTCTCGTCCGTCGGAATCTCGCGCGCCGCCGTGTCCAGCTTGCGCATGCGCTTTTCCATCTGCTGTTCACGGACGACGGGGTCCTCGGTAACGCGGCCGTTGGGGGTGTGCTCGCCGCCCGTGAGCCAATGCATGCCGCCCGGCGTGCCGTGCAGCGGGCGCGGCGAGATGCCGGACTCGGTCACGGCAAACCGCGGAAACAGCTCGGTCTGCGGATCCGGCGTGACGATCTGGCCGCGATCGATGGTGATCTTGTCGAGATCGAACGGGGGCAAGGTCATCGTCTTGCTCGACAGGGACTTGTCGAGTATGTGGACGACGACCGTCTGATAACGATCAGCGTAGTTGAAGGCGTCGGCCGCGTCGTAAAACGCCTCGTCCAGATCGCTCGACGCCAGGACGATGCGGGGGAACTCGCCATGGCCGGCGTTGAGCGCGAACCACAAGTCTCCCTGCTCGGTGCGCGTCGGCAGACCCGTCGAAGGTCCGCCTCGCTGATACAAGGTAACGACGAGCGGCACCTCGTTGTTGCCCGCCCAACCAAGCCCCTCCGCCATCAGGGCGAATCCCGGGCCCGAGGTCGCCGTTGCGCTGCGGGCCCCGGTGAGCGCTGCCCCGGCCGCCATGCAGATGGCCGAGATCTCGTCTTCCGTCTGCACGACGAGGACGCTCCCCTGATCTCCATTGCGCATCGGAAAGGTCTCGTGGGCCTCGAGGAAGACGCTCTCGTCTGTGGCCGGGCTGATCGGATAGTAGCTCTGGAACGTCATGCCGCCGGCGATCTTCCCCATGGCGACGGCCTGGTTGCCGTTCAGCAAGATACGCGGCTCTCGCGAGTCGGCGGGCTCGAGCCGATGCTCGAACTCTGACGTGTCGTACGTATCGCGAACGAAGTCGTAGGCGAGGTCGACGGCCGCGACGTTCAGATCGATGATCTTCTGACGTCCGGGCCAGGTCTTCTCCAACGCTCCGTAGACGTGCTTGCGGGGGTACTCGACCAGCGCCAGTGACATCGCCACCGCGAGGGTGTTCATCGTCCGGGCGGCGAGCGCCTGCGGCACCGAGAGGTTGTCGGCGAGCAACTCGACGATCTTGTCGTAATCCGCTTCGTAGGTTTGGACCCCGCGTTGGCGAGCGTCCTCGAGAAGGCCGGCCATGTTGGCTGAAAGCCCACGTTCGTCGAGGTATGCGGCAAGGTCGTCCCGGGCACGCGGGTCCAGGTACGTGATGCCGTCGATCTTTGCCTCGGCGTCCTTGGCGGCGTAGAAAAGTGCTCCACCCTTGATGACCGAGGTCGCATGGCGCGCCAAGGATTCCGTCTCGAAGGTGGTGAGAAGCTGCACGCGGTCGCGGTGGATGTGCACCGGACGGTGAGCAACGCGCACATCGAAGTAGCTGTGGCGCCCCATGATGTTGGAGTAGTACTCGCGGCGGCCGAATACGTTGAGTCCGCCGAGAGCGCAGGCACGCTGGAAGATGCCCGCGGCGGTGTCGACGCCGCTGCCCTGAGGGCCGCCGACACGCCAGGCCAGATCGTCTCTTGTGTTGGTCACCGTTTTCTCTGCGACTTGTAACGCCGGTCAGCCGTACGACGACAGCGGCGAGCCTTCGGGATGTGCGTAGCCCTGACGCGAGAGGAGAGTCCCGGAAAGTTTTCCCACCCCGACGATGCGAGGTCTGTAGAGAGCGGGGAGAACATGTAGGAGCCTGTCGAGCAGGCCTGGAAATTAAAGAATACGGCGTCAGGTGGCCCTTGGCTAGCACGCTCGCGAAGGTGTCGGTGCATTCATCGGTCGGCGGAGCGGAGCAAGTGCCGGACCGAGTCGAGGTCCGCGAGATGTCCCTTTCCCAAGGTCAATCCGCCGTCGACCGGCAGGATCACTCCGGTGACGTATGACGCGGCATCGCTCACCAGGAAAGTTGCCACGTCGGCGACCTCGCGTTCCTCGCCGAATCGAGCCATCGGCAACTTGTCGATGATCGATGCTCGAGCTGCGTCACTGTCCCAGAGCCGGCTTCCGGCGCCGTGGGTTTCGACCGGGCCGGGGGCGATGGCATTCACCCGGATGCCGGCGTCGGCCCATTCGACCGCCAGCGTCCGGGTGAGTGCGAGCACGCCGGCTTTCGCCGCAGCCGAGTGCACGGTGAGCGTCCCGGCACCGGTCGCGTAGGTCGCCAGTACGTTGAGGATGGTGCCTCCGCCCTGGTCCTTCATGTGCGGGTATGCGGCCTGGGAGCAGAACCATGAACCGTCGAGGACGATGCGGGTCACCGCCTTCCAGCCCCCCACGGACAGATCCTCCGCGCGGACCACGAAATTGCCCGCGGCGTTGTTTACCAGTACGTCGAGCCGACCGAAGTGCTCGACGCCCGCAGCCACCGTTTCTTCGACCTGCTGAGGCTCGCGTACGTCGCACACCAGCGGCAAGGCGTCAATGCCGGCGTCTGTCAATGTTGCTGCCCCACCCTCGACGTTCGCGGCGCTGCGAGACGCGATGACGAGCTTCGCGCCGGCCGCCCCGAATGCCCGCGCCATGGCGAGCCCGAGGCCGGTTCCCCCTCCGGTTATCAGCGCCACCCTGTCGGCCAGCAGGTTGGCGGCAAAGACGTTCAACGGGCACCTTCGAGGTTCCGAGGGTTGATCGCTAAGCGCTAGTAAACCATACGAGCTGCCGTCGAAGGGCCCCCGGGGCAAGCGGCGCACCCGCGCCCAATGAACGACGGAAAGGCTTGTCGAAATGATACCAATGTGATATCAGACTACTATCACATCGGTGGTGCACGCCCGACCGCGTTCCACAGCCGAAACGAGGCCCGCGTGGGCCCGAGACGGAGGGACGAGCATGATCAACGAGATCCAGAGGAAGGCGGCCAACGGCATTGCCGTGCTGCTTGTCCTCATTGCCTTGACGGTGGTGCTGGTTTACTTCCTGGTCGCCGGCATCCGGGCCGAGAGCGTCCTCCTCATCATCACGTACGTCGTCGCCCTGTCGATCGTGACGCTCCTGTACTTCGGGTTGTTCGTCGTCAACCCGAACGAGGGTAAGGTACTGCAGCTCTTCGGCAGCTACGTCGGCACGGTAAGGGACCCCGGACTTCGCTGGGCGAACCCTTTCTACACCAAGAAGAGGGTCTCCCTGCGAGTGCGCAACTTCGAGACCAGCAAGCTCAAGGTCAACGACAACCGCGGCAATCCGATCGAGATTGCCGCCGTTGTGGTGTGGAAGGTGGTTGATACCGCCGAGGCGGTGTTCGAGGTCGATGACTACGTCAACTACGTGCACGTGCAGAGCGAGGCTGCGGTGCGCAACCTCGCGACCCAGTACCCCTACGACGCGTTCGAGGAAGACGAGGTCTCGATGGTCGGGCACCTGCCGGAGATCTCCGAGCGATTGCGCCATGAGAATCAGGACCGGCTGGCGAAAGCCGGGATCGAGATCATCGAATCGCGCATCTCGCACCTCGCCTATTCGCCCGAGATTGCACAGGCAATGCTGCGACGGCAGCAGGCCACCGCGATCATCGCCGCGCGTCGCAAGATCGTCGAGGGAGCGGTCGGCATGGTCGAGCATGCCCTCGAGGAGCTGTCACGCAAGCAGATCCTCGAGCTCGACGAAGAGCGCAAGGCGTCGATGGTCTCGAATCTCTTGGTGGTGCTTTGCAGCGAGACCGAGACGCAGCCGGTTGTGAATACCGGTTCTCTGTACACCTGAGCGGCGGCGGCGACCGGACGCTGCTGCGTCCGGTCGCTGTCCCCGGCCGTGCTCGTTTCGAGTGAACACGAAACGGTGAGCTCAATTGGCCGAACGAAAGGCATTGCTCCTGCGGCTGGATCCGCGGATCCACGATGCCGTCAAGCGCTGGGCCGACGACGACATCCGCTCCGTCAACGCCCAGATCGAGTTCCTCCTGCGCAAGGCTCTGGTTGAAGCGCGACGCCTGAAAGCGGACGACGAGAAGTAGTCCCTGCCGGGCCGCCGCAGTCGCCGGATGCTCGCGGCCGGGCGCGGGGTCCGCTCCGGCGCGTCTACACCGGTTGCACCGGACCTTTTTCTCTTGCAGGTCAGGGGGCGAAAAAACTAGTTTGCTTCTTGATGACAGACGAAGAAACGGTCTCCCGGTCGGATCCCCGCCTCAAGTGGTTCATCCGCGGAACAGTCGCTCTCGCCGTGGCGACGTTTGCCCTGTACGCGCTGCCGCTGCCGTCCGACAGTCTCACGATCCTGCGCGATCTGCTGCTCCTCGTTGCCTTTGCCCTGCCCCTGTGGGCGCTGGCGCGGGCGCGCTCGGTGAGCCAGGGAGAGCATCGCCTTTCGTGGCTGCTGCTGCTGTTGGCCGTTGCCGCCGGGCTGGCGGGACAGCTCTTGTGGGTTGTTCGCTCGCTGATATCGACGGCCCCCGGGCCGTTCGCGCCCACCGAGATCGGCTTCGTCGTCTTCATGGGCTTGACCACGCTGGCGCTCGCCCTCGAGGTTTCGGCCAACGGACGCCGCGGCGTGCGCTCGGAGCTCGTCGTCGACCTCTTGCTGATCGGCACCATCGGTCTGTTCCTGGTGCAGGAAATCTTCGTGTCGTTGCCCGAGGCACACACGGTGGGCTCACTGGAGCTCGCCCTGGGTGGGACCAGCCTCATTGCCGCTCTGGCGCTTGCCGTTGCGTCCGTGGGCGCTCTGATTTCGCCGCCGGCGCTGGGAGGCGGTGTGCCCCGCCTGCTCATCGTGTTCAGCGGCTTCGTCGCCGCCGTGGCGCGCAGCATCTCCGCGTACCGCGATTTGTTCGGCCTGGAGACCGGCTGGCTGACCGCCGCATGGGTGTTTTGCCTGCTGATGATTGGTGCGGCGGCGGCCGAGCGCGCTGCCTCGGGGCCCGAGGAGCGCGGCCAGTACGTCAGCAGCGGCAGCGCTCTGCGTACCCTGGTGGTTCCACTGATCGTCGCCTACGGGCTGTCGCTGTTGATCCGCGAGATCCTGGGAACCGGGGCGGATACGCCGCGAAACGGTATGGCGTGGGCCTTTCTTGCCCTGCTCATCGTCGCGCGCGTGGCCACGGCGATCTTGAGCTCGGAGCGCCAGGCCGCGGAGCTGACCGCGTGGGAACGGCGCTACGAGACGTTGGTCAATACGATGGGCTCGCTGGTGTACGAGTGGGATCCGGTCAGCGGTCGGGTGGTGCGAAGCGGGGCGGTTCAGCAGATCTTCGGCGAGGATCCGGCACGCGTGAGCCAGGCCGTCGATGCGACGTTCAGCCTCATGCACGAGGAAGACCGCGAGGCGGCCGAAAGGGACTTCGCCGAGGCGCTCGAGCGCGGAGGGCTGTTCGAGATCGAGTACCGTCTGCCCGGCATCGGTAGCTCCTGGCGACTGATTCGCGATCGCGGATTCTGCGAGCACGACGAGAGCGGCAGCCCCGTGCGTGTGCTCGGCATCATGAGCAACGTCACCGACGAGCGCCGCAACGAAGAACGACTGCGACGGGCGGAAAAGCTCGCGTCGTTGGGTGGTCTCGCGGCAGGCGCGGCGCACGAGATCAACAACCCGTTGGCGGCGATCTCGCTCGCGGCACAGATGCTGATGGAGGACAGGCGACTACCCGAGGATGTCCTCGATGACGTGCGGGTCATCGAACGGCAGGCGAGTCGGGCCGGGGAGGTAACGGACCGCATGCTGGTGTTCGCGCGCCGTCGTGAAGGCGAGCGCGGAGCGTACGACGTCAACGACCTGGTGCGCGAGGTTCTACGGGGCCAGCGGTACGAGATCGAAACCTACACCATCGCGCTGCGGGAAAGCCGCGCCGAGGACCTTCCGGAGGTGTGGGTCGACCCGGTACAGATCGAGCGCGTGTTGACCAACCTGATCATCAACGCCGAGAAGGCGCTGGCGGACGTGCCCGAGGGAGAGAGGGTACTCACCGTGG
>CBDUAS010000210.1:0-6926 GCA_965365185.1 uncultured bacterium
GATCTCTTCGTCCTGGCCGGCACCCGCGGGCAGGATCGCGACAGGGTGACCGCCGTCGTCCGCCGGGATCGATGCGGTGACAGCGGCCCGCTCGACGCCCGGCAGGGTAGCGAGTCGATCGGCCACCTCGCGGAAATAGCTCACACGTGCTGCCGGATCGTCGTATTGGTCGCCGGCCTGCACGATGCGCAGCGACAGCAGGTCTTCCTCGTCGAATCCGGGGTCGGCGACCTGCAACTCGAGAAAGCTCCGTGTCAGCAGAATCGCACTGGCGAGCAACACGACCGAAAGGGCGACTTCGGCGCATACCAACGCCGATCGCAGCGTTCCTTTGCCGCCGCCCAGAACGCCGCGGCCGCCGAGGCTGAACTGCTCGATCCCGGCGCGCGATGCCTGCAGCGCCGGAAGCAAGCCGAACAGCACTCCGGTACCGACGGACACCGAGATGGTGTAGAGCAGGACAGGGCGGTCGATGGCGATCGTCACCCAATACGCAATCTCCTCCGGGATCGACCGCTCCATCAACATGACCCAAAACACCGCAATCAAGGTCCCGAGCACGCCGCCGGCAAGACCGAGCATGATGCTCTCCGTAAGCACTTGCCGGGCCAGCCGTGAACGACTGGCACCGAGGGCGCTGCGCAGCACCATGTCGCGTTGCAGGTCGGTGGCGCGAGCCAGCAGCAGGTTGGCGACGTTGGCGCAGGCGAGCAACAGGACGAATCCGACCGCGGCGAACAGCAGGTAGAGGCCCTGGCGGCCTTGCTGGTCCACGAATCCGTGTCGAAACCATTGCACGCGGGTCTCCCAGCCGCCGTGCGAGCGCGGGAACTCTCGCTGGGCCTGTGCCGTCCAGCCGGCAAGCTCTTCTCGCGCCGCCTCGAATCCGGTGTCCGGCGCCAGCTTGGCGACGCCGATCAACGATCGAATCCGGTGATCGGTCGGGTCTTCCGTACCGAGAGGCAGCCACAGGTCCTCGCGCTCGGGGAAGCGAAATCCCGGCGGCATCACGCCGATTACCACGAGCTCCCGCCCGTTCAGGTGAATCGTCTGCCCGATTGCCTCGGGGTCTCCGGCGTACACACGCTGCCAGAGCGCGTCGCTGATGAGCACGACCTGCTCGAATCCTGCCGCCGCCCCCTCCTCGGGAAGGAAGAACCGTCCGTTCTGGGGTTCGACGCCGAGCAGCTCGAACAACCCGGGCGTGACGGCGGCCCCGGCGACGCGCTCCGGCCTGTCACCCGCGGTTACCGTGACCGATCGCGAGTCGAAGGCCTCCACGCCGTCGAATGCCGTCATGCCGCGCATCGCCTGCAGGTCTGCCCAGGTCAGCGGGCGATCACCGTCTCCCCGGTCCGGATTCCACACGTCGACGAACAACAGCCGATCGCCGTCTTCGAACGGCAGCTCGCGGAAGAGCATGCCGTACACGACGGAGAAATTGGCGGTGTTTGCACCGATTCCGAGGCCGAGCGAGAGGATCGCCGCGGCAGCGGCGACGCGATGGCGGAGCAGGCCGCGGAAGCCCGTGCGGATATCCTGCAGCAGCGACTCGAATCGACTTCCGCGCGCCGCCGCCCTGCCGGGCAGCCCGGCGCCGAGGTGGTCGCGGCCGGCCGCCTGCACCCGGCGCCGGTCGCCGAATCGGCGTTCAGCGTCGCGTCGCGCTGTGCGGGCATCCATCCCGGCGGCCATGTTCGCTTCGGTTCGCATGTCGATGTGGAAGCGGATTTCCTCCTCGACTTCGGCTTCGATCTGGCGGCGAGTGCGCCACATCAGACAGGCTCCATCACCCGCTCGACGGCTTCGCTGAAGCGGCTCCATCGTTGTGCCGCGGTGCGTAGCTGTTTGCGGCCCTCGTCCGTGAGGGCGTAGAACTTGGCCCTCCGGTTGTTCTCGCTCCGCCCCCATTCGGCTTCGACCCAGCCGCGTTTCTGCATGCGGTACAGCGCCGGGTACATGGATCCCTCGTCGATGTCCAGAACCTCCTCGGACGCTTCGAGGATCGCCTCCGTGATGGCGTACCCGTGCATCGGCCCGTTCTCGATCGTTCGCAGGATCAGCATCTCCAGAGCGCCGCGCAGCAAGTCACCGCGCTCGTTTTCGTCGCCTTTCGCCTTGATCGGCATGAGCGCCCTCCCTTTGTTTGTCTAGGGAACATTAGCAGGGAGTTCCTTAGACAATCAAGGGGAGATCGGCGGCTGGCTCGGAGTTGGCGCGAAGCGTGGTCGAAATCGTCTTCGCGGGAAGATCATTCGCCCAGCTCCCGCGCGGTCGTACGCACCAAAGAAGAACGACCTGGCGGGTGAACGCCAGGTCGTCTCGCTCGCGAGGTACGCGTGCCGCTGCCGGTTACTAGCTGGCTCGGGCCAGAGCCGTCGTGGGCGATCTCTCCTCCAGCAGGTCTCGAACCGATCCCGGATTCAGGCCGAGGAAATAACAGATGTCGGCGAACCAGGCACTGGCGAAGAACTCGTGAGGGTCTCCGTCCTCGATGATCTCCGCGCGACGCTTCGCCTGCGACGCGGACAGGACCGGGTCTTCCTCGGTGTCGTTGAGGAACTCGTAGTCACGAATCGCAGTCTCCAGTACCGCAAAAAGCAGCTCGCGGCAAGCATCCAGGTCGGTCTCGATGTTGCCGTCGGCGTCGCGGCGGACGGGGGTTTCGCGGCTGGCGACGTCGCGAATCGATGTAAGTCGGGGGCGATAGTTCATGACCTAGCTCCATCCGTAGTTGCTCATATTCGTTCCTGACACCGTCACTATAGACGAGATACATATTTTGTACAAGTATTATATACCTTTTGTCTAAGATTGTTTCGGTGTCACGACACGCGCGTCGGTCTCGGTATCCCCGGAACCGACGCCCGGCGGTCAGGCGTCGGTCTGCGTGCTCTCTAGCCGCCCATCCTGGCCAGAGCCGCCTGTGCGTCGGCCCGGCCTCGGCGAGCGCTCTCCCGATACCAGTAACGGGCCTTGTCGCGGTCCTGCTCGACGCCGTCGCCACGCTCGTAGAACTGCCCCAACCAGAACATCGGCAGGGCATCGCCCTGCGCGGCCGCGCGGTGGAACCAGTACGCCGCCATCTCCGCGTCGACAGGCACGTTGATGCCCTCGCGAAAGGAGTTGCCCAGGTTGTGCTGTGCCAGCATGCTTCCCAGGTCCGCGGCGCGGTAGAACCAGGCGTTCGCCAGATCGTGGTCTTGCGCGACACCCAGAGCTTCGGCGTACGCGGTACCCATCAGAAACGCCGCCTCGTGGTGGCCGGCTTGCGCCAGGTTTCTGACCTCGTCGATGATCTCGGCGGCGATCTCTCGAGCGCGCCCCTCGTCGCGCTCGAACATCATGCGACCCCGGGAGTACGCCCGCGCCAGCCACATGCGTGAGAGCGGGTCGCCGTCGGCCGCCGCTCGCAGCAGAAGAACGTGAGCCCGGGAATCGTCCATCTTCCCGCCGCTGCCGGTGTAGAACCCGATGGCTTGCGCGAGGAGCGGATCCATCGGGTCGTCTGTCTGTGGGCCGGCAGGCGGCACGCCGAGGTGAGCCACGGCGGGAGGTGGCGAGGCTCCCTCGATGGATTGCGTCGCGGGCCGGGGTGCCGGAGCCGGTGAGGCGCCGCCGGCCCCGGCCAACAGCACGCTGGCGATCAGCGCGATCGCCGCCGGCGGTCGTGGAAGGTTCCTCGGCTCTCTGTGGCCGCGGCCGCCGGGCAAGGCTACATACCCGGCTTGCGGAACTTCAGGGTCATCCGGTCGATCTCGTAGCGATTGCCGGTCTCCGCGCTCTCGGTGATGTCGTCGTCCGGGTTGGCCAGAAGATCCGACGACTCGACGAGCTCGAAACCTGCGGCGGTGACGGCATCGATCACGGTCTGTTCGTTGATCCGGTGGGTGTTGCCGTCGAAGCCCTCCATGCTCGTGCGGGCGTCCACCACCCCCAGAATGCCGCCAGGCTTCAGCGCGGTCATCCACGATGCCAGCGCCGCCGCTTCGCGACCGCCGTTGATCAGGTCGTGTAGGTTGCGCACTGTGACGATGACGTCGACGCCGCCGGCGGGCATCGCGCCGAAGTCGGCGATGAGCTCCACGTTCGACATCGGGGTCTGCGCCAATCGGCCGGCCATGCGGTCGCGCCGATCGGGGCCGCTATACACCTTGCCCGAATCCCCTACCAGCTTGGAGAGAATGAAGGTGTTGTAACCGCCACCCGGCATCAGATCGGCGACGGTCATGCCCTCCTCCACGCCGAAGAAGGCGTACAGCTCGAGCGGCTTGGTGCCGGCATCTCGCGCCCGTTCCTCTGCCGGGCGAGCGGGATCGTTGAGGATGTCCTGCTGCGCGAACGCGAACGTCGCGACGGTTACGGCAAACACGGCACCGATGACGATAGAAAGACGGCGAGATCCTGTGAAGGTCATCTCGATTGCTCCATATTGAGGTGTGAGGGAGGTGGCCCGAGGACGTAACGGTAACCCTAACGCAAGCGGCGCTTCAAAGTGCAGGGGCCGCGCCAAGAGGTCCGAAGGGCTTCGGTCTGTAAGAAGCCTGACACCTCTCCGGCATTCTCTCGCCGGTTCAGGCGCGGTCGTGCATGTCGACGGCGATGGTCTGGCTCGCCTGGCTCTGATCGGCCGTATCGCCTCCCGAAGTCGAAAAGCCGGCAAGGCTGCCGTGCAGCGCCCACCAGCGCCGGGCCTCGCGCGACCCCCAACTACCGGCGTCCTCGAGATCGAGCAGCTCCGCGAGCAGTGCAGCGGCACCGGCCGGGCGCTCGTCAGCATCCTTGGCGAGGCAGCGCATGATGAGCTCGTCGAGGTCTGCGGCCACGGGCAACTCCGACAGCTTGGAGGGCGGCGGCGGCAGCTCGGTCATCTGCTTGGTGAGAATATCGACGGGAGAGAGGTGCTCGTCGAAGATCGTCGAGCCGGTGAGCATGAAGTAGCCCACGGCGCCCAGCGCGTAGACGTCGACGCGCGCGTCGACCTCGTCTGCGGAGCGGATGGTCTCGGGAGCGATGTACAGCGGAGTGCCGGAAAAAGCACCGGCCTGCGTGAGTTGGGCATCGCCGCCGCCGAGCTCCTTCACGATGCCGAAGTCCACGACCTTGACGACGTCGTAGATGCCGCCCCGGTCGCACAGGATGATGTTGGCCGGTTTGATGTCACGATGGATCAAGTTGATCTCGTGGGCCTCGGCGAGTGAGCCGGACGCCTGTTGCAGCGTGTGGATCACCCGGCCGGCCGGCTGCGGACCGGTCTGTTCGACCAGGTCCTGCAGGTTGATCCCGTTCAGGTACTCCATGGCGTAGTAGAAGACGTTGTCGGGGGTGCGGCCGAAGTCGTAGATGGCGATCGTGTTGGGATGCGTGAGCTGGGCGGTGAGCTGTACCTCGCGCTCGAAGCGGGCGATGTCGGTCTCGGAGGCGCGGTCGGGACGCAGCAGCTTCACGGCCGTGGGGCGGCGCAACATCGCGTGCGACGCTCGGTAGACCTCCCCCATGCCGCCCTCGCCGATCTTCTTCTCCAGCGAGTATTGGCCGAGCTGCCGGGCCTCGGCGATCGCCTCGTTGACCTTCTTGCCGAGCCGCGCGATGACCACGGACTCCAAGACCATGGCCGCCGCCGCCAGAATGACGACACCGAGCAACCCCATCTGGATGTTGCGCAGGCGCCTCAGAGCCGCATAAGCCTCGAAGTAATCCTCCTCGGTGACAACGCCGAAACCGTAACGTTCGAGCCAGCGCCAGGCACCGACGACTCTCACCCCGCGGTAGTCGAGATAACCCTCCACGTTCACGCCGTCCTCGCCCGAGACCGCGCTGGCCGCCGCCAGCGTCAGCGGCTGCGCCCGCCGATCGGTGTCGGGGACGAAACCGCTCGTGAGGTCGCCGCCGGGATTGCGGATCTCGACGTCGAGCACGGAATCGACGCTCGGGTCCTCGGGAAGCAGGCCGACCGCGCGCAGCTCATCCTCGAATCGGCTGTTGGAGAGCATCACGCCGTCTGCGTCGAAGGCGTAGGTCTCTCCGCTGTCGCCGGAGCGCGCGATGCCGAGAATCGCGGAGAACTCGTCCACGTCGATGGAAAAGCCCAGTGTCGCGATCACCTCTTCGTCGACGCCGTAGACCGGGGCGATGACCAGCATCAACTGATCGACCGGCGGGACGCGGCCCGTGTCTTCGACATCGGCGCGGGCGCGAAGCGGTCGGCTGACGCCGGGCTCCCCGCGAAAGGCCGCCTCGATGATCGGTAAGGCATCGTTTTCGAGGCGCACGCCGACGATGCGATCGTCGCCCGTGGCAAGCAGTGTGCCGCCCCGATCGATGACGCCGAACTCCAGGAAGCCGTATTCCGCCATCGGCTCCGAGAGGAACTCGAGGAGCTGCTCCCGCGCCGGCAGCGCCCGCAGGGCATCGGGATCGTTGCCGCTGCTGAGCGCCGTGGCGACGACCTCGGCCGCCAGCTCGCGTACCGTCGATCGGTCACCGAGCACGGAGGCCGCATCGCGCTTGGCCTCCAGCCAGAACTCGAGCGCGGCGACGTCCGTCTCCAGGATGGTCACGAGGCCCTCGGCGAGGCGTCCCCTGAGGGTGGTCTCGATCATCGAGCGGGTCCACCAACCGATCCCGCCGATGACGACGACGAGAACGGGGATGAACCAGAAACGAAAACCGGCCGCCGACATCCGCGTGCTCACGGTCGACAGGCCGCCCCGCCGGCGTAGGTTCTTGGTGCTCAGAATGGCCATATGGCAAACCGTATCACTGCAGCTCGTGAGTGGCCGCAGCCCAAAGCGCCAGGTAGCTGCTGAACGTGCGCGCGCCCCGTGTACCGAGGTGTCGCTCGTCGAGAAAGAAGCGCTCCTCGAGTCCCGCGGCCTCGCCGGTTGGCAGGTCGAGGAGCATCGCCGGCGACGTGTCGTCGGCGG
>CBDUAS010000211.1:0-6915 GCA_965365185.1 uncultured bacterium
CTTCACCGCCGAGGCTCTCGACGACGCGATTCGCCTCGGTGATCAGGAGCTCGAGGACGCACGCTGGTTCACGCGTGCCGAATTGGACGTCGCCGTCGAGAAGGGCGAGCTGCGGCTATCGCCGCGCACATCCATCTCGCGGCATTTGATCGAGACCTGGCGACGACGTGGGTCAACGTAGTCGGAGGCCGAGATGAAAGCCCGTTTGTTCGCGATGGCGCTGTTGCCCGCAGGGGCGATCGCTCTCCAGGTGTCGGTTGCCACGGCGCAGGAAGCACCGCCGCCGATCATCGACATGCACCTGCATGCCCTGCCGGCCGACGCCGAGGGGCCGCCGCCACAGATCATCTGCGCCCCGTTCGAACGAATCCCGGCGCGCGACGCGCGCGTCGCCTGGCCGGAAGTCTTCGCCGGCCTTGCTGCCGATCCACCGTGCGCCGAGCCGCTGGTGTCGCCGATGACCCACGACGAGATCATGCGGCGGACGCTGGAAATCCTGCAGCGGCGCAACATCGTCGGCGTCACCAGCGGACCACTCGAGCTGGTCGAGCGTTGGGAGGAAGCAGCACCCGATCGCATCATCGGCGGCATGGGCTTCGCTCTCGGCCCCGGTGCTCCTTCGCCCGAGGATATCCGTGAGCTTTTCGAGGTCGGCCGCCTGGAAGTGCTGGCCGAGGTAACCAACCAGTACCTGGGCATCGAGGCGGACGATCCCCGTTTCGAGCCCTATCTCGCGATGGCGGAGGAGATCGACCTGCCGATCGGCATCCACATCGGTACCGGTCCACCCGGCGCCCCCTACCTGCCGGGCTTCGGCAACTACCGCGGCCGCATGCACAGCCCGCTGAGCCTGGAGGAGCCGCTGCTGCGGCACCCGAACCTGCGCGTCTTCGTCATGCACGCCGGCTGGCCGATGCTCGACGATACCCTGGCCCTGCTGTGGGCTCATCCTCAGGTCTACGTCGAGGTCGGCGTCATCGACTACGTGCTGCCCCGGGCCGAGTTCCACCGCTACTTGCGGGCGCTCGTCCAGGCCGGATTCGGCAACCGGGTCATGTTCGGCTCCGACCAGATGGTCTGGCCCGACGCCATCGAGCGCGCCATCGAGAGCATCGAGTCGGCCGACTTCCTGTCGCCGGAGCAGAAACGTGACATTCTCTACAACAATGCCGCTCGCTTCCTGCGACTCGACGACAGGAGCGCGCCCTAGCTCCAGGTCCTCGGGAGCGGCGCATCCGGAGTATCCATGCCGCCGGCCGCGCTGCCGGCCCTTCCCGTTCGCAAGAACCACAGCCCCCAAGAGATCGAGATGAGCAATCAAACGTTCCCCCGCAGCTTCGTTCCCGTAGACGCCGACCTGGGTGCGTGGGAAGACCTGGAGCCCTTGCTGATTGCTTTACGCGATCGCCCGATCGGCTCGCCCGACGAGCTCGAGCAGTGGCTGCTGGACGAGAGCGAGCTGATGGCCTGCTTCTCGGAGGAACGCTCGAACCGCTACATCGCCATGACGTGCGACACCGCCGACGCGGAGAAGGAGCAGGCCTACCTGCATTTTCTCGAGAACATCGCGCCGCGGGCCAAGCCCTACATGCACGAGCTCAACGAGAAGTACGTCGCCTGCGAGCATCGGGCTGGTCTCGACAAGCAGCGCTACGGCGTCATCGATCGCGAGGTGGCGGCGCAGATCGAGCTCTTTCGCGAGGAGAACATCCCGCTGCAGACCGAGGTCTCCAAGCTGGCGCAGAAGTACCAGAAGATCGTCGGCGCCATGACGGTCGAGTACCGGGGCGAGGAGCACACGCTGCCGCAGATGGCCAAGTACCTCGAGGAGACCGACCGCAAGGTGAGGCAACAGGCCTGGGAGCTGGTTGCCGGCCGCCGTCTGCAGGACCGCGAGGCGATGGACGACATCTTCGACGAGCAACGGGAGTTACGCCAGCAGATCGCCGTAAACGCCGGGTTCGACGACTACCGCGGCTACGCCTTCAAGTCGATGATGCGCTTCGACTACGGCATCGGGGACTCGGAGCGCTTTCAGGAAACGGTGCGCGAGCTGGTTGTGCCGCTGTACCGCGAGCTGAACATGCGGCAGTTCCAGATGCTGTCGCGGCCGAGAGAGGGCGCCGCCGAGGCGGGGGTGCCGTTCAGCGAGAAGACCACGGCCGAGCTCGATACCCTGCGGCCGTGGGACCTCGAGGTCGACCCGCTCGGTCGCGGCCCGCTACGCCCCTTCGAAAGCTCCGAGCAACTCGAAGACGGGGCGCAGGCGATCTTCGCCCGGCTCGACCCGGAGCTCGAGGCGCTGTTCGCCAGCATGCGCAGGGAGGGCGATCTCGATCTCGAATCCCGCAAGGGCAAGGCGCCCGGTGGCTACATGTCGACGCGCGACGAGAGGCGACGCCCGTTCATCTTCATGAACGCTGCGGGGGTGCACCGCGACGTGGAGACGCTGCTGCACGAGGCCGGCCACGCTTTCCATGCCTTCGCAACGCAGCACGAGCCGCTGGTCGGCTATCGGCACTCACCCATCGAGTTCGCCGAGGTGGCGTCGATGACCATGGAGCTGTTTGCCGACGACGAGCTCGACGTCTTCTATCCAGCAACAGAGGCCGCCCGCGCCAAGCGCAAGCATCTCGAGAGCATCATCAAGATCCTGCCCTGGATCGCGCAAATCGACGCCTTTCAGCACTGGATCTACGCTCACCCCGCGCACACCCGTGAGCAACGCACGGCAAGGTGGCTGGAGCTGGACGATATCTTCGGCGCGGCGGTCGACTGGGGCGGCTATCAGGAGAATCGCGAGAGCTACTGGCAGCGGCAGCTCCACCTGTTCGTGCACCCTTTCTACTACATCGAGTACGGCATCGCCCAGCTCGGTGCGCTGCAGCTCTGGTTGCGCTTCAAGCGCGATCGAAAGCAGGCGCTCGATGGCTATCGCTCGGCGCTGGCGCTGGGCGGATCACGCCCGCTGCCCGAGCTGTTCGAAGCGGCAGGGGCGCGTTTCGACTTCAGCGCCGACACCATCCAGCCGCTGGTCGCGGCGGTCCAGGAGGAGCTGGCGGAGTTGCCGATCTGACCGCCTCGTGGACGGTAACGATTCCTCCGGTACCGTCCGCTAATCGCGGCGCAGCGCCTCCAAGGGGTCGAGTCTGCTGGCGCGGCCCGCCGGTATCCAGCTCGCTGCCAGCGCCACCAGCGCGAACACGCCCAGCACGCCGGCCAGGGTGACCGGGTCGGTGGCCGAGACGCCGTACAACATGCTCCCGAGCAGGCGCGCCAGGGCCATGGCGCCCGCGGCACCCAGCATCAGGCCGGCGACCGCCAGCAGCATGCCCCGGCTGACGACCGCGGCGCGAATGACACCCGGACGGGCGCCGAGTGCCAGGCGGATACCGATCTCCTGTGTGCGACTGGCGACGGCGTAGGCGATGACCCCGTAGGTGCCGATGGCGGCGAGCGCCAGGGCCACGGCGGCAAACAACCCGACGAGCAGCACGTTGAAGCGCGGCTCGACGAGCTGGCGGTTCGTGAGCTCGTCGAGCGTGCGGAAGCTACCCGGGCTGAAGTCGCGGTCGAGTGCTTGGAGCCGCGCCTGCGCCGTCTGCTCGAGGTCGCCGATGTCGCTGCCCGTGCGGAGAACGAAGTAGCTGCCCCACCGTGGGAACTGGCGCTTGGGGACGTAGATCTCCGCTGTCACCGTCTGGTTCGGCTCGAACGGCCGAATGTCGCGCACCACGCCGACGATCTCCCATCTGCGCTCGAACAGCACGACCCGTTGGCCGATGACCTCGTCGTCGCGGAAATGGCGGCGCGCCAGTGTTTCGTTGACGATCGCTACCGGGATGCTGGAATCGGTGTCCGTCGCTTCGAAGTCACGGCCGCGGAGCAGGTCGATGCCCATGGTGTCGAAGTACTCGGTGCCGATGTCGTAGTAGCGCGCCGATGGGCGCTCGTCGGCGGACGAAGCCGGCTGCGCCACGAGGTCGTAGGCTTCCGACTCGATGCCGCCGAAAAGCGGTCCCGCCGACGTCAGCCCGACCGCGGCCACTTGCGGCAGGGCGCGCAGCTCGTCGGCGGCGCGCTCGAAGAAGTCGACCGCTTGTTGCCCGGTCTCGTACTTGGCCGGCGGCGCGATGCCGAACATCATCACCAGGTTGTCGCGGTCGAATCCGGGATCCCAGGCGACCAGGGTGCTGAAACCGCGGGTGAGCAGGCCGGCGCCGAACAACAGCATCACCGCCAGCGCCAGCTCGGCAACGACCAGGGCGTTGCGCGGACCATGACTGCGCGTATCGAGGGAACGCCGCGCCTTCAGCGCCTGGCCGAGGTCCGAGCGGGCGACGCGGAAGGCCGGGGCCAGGCCGAACAGCAGGGCGGTCAATCCCGTCAGCAGGAGCGCAAACAGCAATACGCCGGCGTCGGTGCCGACCTCCTCGAGCCGCGGAATGTCCGTGGGTGCGAAGGAGAGAAACGCCCGCGTGGTGGCCGCGGCCAGCACGACCCCGGCCGCGCCGCCCAGTCCAGCGAGCAGCAGGCTCTCGGTGAGAAGCTGGCGCGCCAGCCGCAGTCGTCCGGCACCGATCGAGGCGCGGACGGCGAACTCCTGCTCCCGCGCCGTGGCCCGAACCAGCAGCAGGTTGGCGACGTTGGCGCAGGCGATCAGCAGCACCAGTCCGACGGCGCCGAGAAAGACCAGGAGCGTCGGTCGCGCGGAGCCCGAGACCCTGTTGCGAAGCTGCTCGACGCGTAGGCCCCAGCCTTCGTTGATCTCCGGGTAGGCGTCGGCCAGCGCCGCCCGGATGGTCTCCATCTCCTCGCGTGCAGCGGCGATCGAGGCGTCGTCGGTGAGCCGCCCGAGAGCGACGAAGCCTCGCCAGGCGCGGTTCTCCGGGTCATCCGGCATCGCGGTCAGCGGTGTCCAGATTTGCCGATTGCGGAAATCGTGGATCCAGGCGCCCGCGGGCAGGACGCCGATCACCGTGAACGGCCTGCCGTCCAGCAGCAACGTCGTGCCCAGCACGTCGGTGTCGCCAGCGAAGCGCGATTGCCAGAAACCGTGGCTGAGCACCACCACCTGATTGCCGCCCGGCTCCATGTCGGCGTCTGTGAAAAGGCGGCCGAGGGTCGGTCGCAAGCGATGCACCTCGAACCACCCCGGTGTGGCCACCCCGGCCGAAAGGTTGCGGGTACCGTCCGGTTCCTGCATGCCGAAGGTGTAGCTACGTGCCAGGCCGAAAGTCTCTATGGTGGTGCTCGATTGCGACCAGTCGCGAACGTTCGGCGGCGAAGCGATGCAGTAGTCGCCGACGCTCTCGTGTGTCTCGCAGAGGATGACGACGTCTTCGGAATCGTCGAACGGCAGCGGGCGCAGCAGGATCCCGTTGACCACCGTGAAGATGGCGGTGTTGGCGCCGATTCCCAGAGCGATGGTGGCGACGACGGCGAGCGAAAACGCCGGCGCGCGGCGCAGCGTCCGCACGGCGAACCCGAGGTCCTGCCGCAAGGTGTCGAGGGCGCCGGCACCACGCCGGCCGGACTCCGACGGTCGACGCACGCTCGTGAGCCGACCGTTACCTATGCGCTCGCCGCTACCGTGGCGTCCCAGGTCCGCGAGCGTTTGCCCCCACAACCGCAGCAAGCCGCGCCAGCCGGACGACATCCAGGCCTCGCGTGCCAGCTCGTCGAAGGTGCCGGCGATCTCCTGCCCGAAACGCTCGCGAAAGCGCCGCGGAAAGGCGGCAAGCAGCATGCGGTACATCCGGCTCGACAGCCGAACCGGCCAGCTCACGAGGTCTCTCCGCGCTCCAGCAGCCGGTGCTTGGCCGAAATCTCGACCAGCTCGGCCATTCGCCTCGCCTCGGCTGCGGCGACATCGCGGCCGAACGACGTGATGCGGTAGTAGCGGCGCCGTTCGTCGCCGTCGGCCGGGGCCTCTGCCACCGGTACCTGATCGATCATCCCCTCGTCGAGTAGCTGGCGGAGAAGCCGGTAGAGGGCGCCGGGCTGCAGCTGTCCCTTGCGGCCACGGCGCTCGTCGGCAGCCTTGATCATGCCGTACCCGTGGCAATCACCGTCTAGCAACACCAGCAGGATGGTGAACACGTCGGGTCGCAGCGGAAGGAAGGACATCACATCCGTCGCCGCTGCTGCTGTGCTCGCCTCGGTCATCGCCTCCGACCTTCCGTTCTTCGTGGCCCGGACGTCGTCGGCCACGGGCGTCGCGGTAGATATGGACGAGCAAACTGTAATCATAATGTCCATACATATCAAGACAAGAGAATCCGACTTGTTCTCTTGCGAGCGGCCGCCACCTTCAAACATGATGGAGGCAACGGAGGAGGTGCCGATGTCCAGCCTCGCGATGCGCCGTGCCAAGGAGCGCTACGGCGCCACCAAGTACGTCCCGCACACCGGCCGCGGCCGCAGCGGGCACCGCGCCGGCAACGTCGTCATCTGGGTCGCCGGTGTCGGCATCGTGTTGTTCGTCATGTGGTACTGGGAGCTCGCGGTCATCTTCTGGCGCTGAGCGATCGCCGCCGCAAATGAACGCGATCGCGCGGAGGATCACATGAGCAAGAGGGAGATCGCCGCGATCATTGCCCTCATGATCGTCGGCTTCGTCGCCTACGAGGTAATCAGTCAATACCAGGGCGGGGATCCCGACGAGGTGGCGCCGGGGGAGACGCCCGAAGTCGCCGGTGGAGCCCTCCGGGAACCCGCACCCGGCGAGATGAAAGCGATCGTTCCCGCGGTGCTCACGATCGATCTCTACGCCGCCATCAACGACAAGCACGCGCTTCATGAATTCATCTGCAAGCACTGCTCCCAGATTCGATACGCTAGTGGTCTTGCCCACTCCACCTTTTATAGAAATAACACCTATAACTTTGGCCTTATTCATCTTCATGCACCTCT
>CBDUAS010000212.1:0-6913 GCA_965365185.1 uncultured bacterium
GTCCCCGGCGGCAGCAGCGGAATCCGATAGCCGCCGTTCGGCCCGGTGTACGTGGTGCGCGAGCCGATCAAAGCCGGTCCAGAGGCCGAGACGCTGGCGCCAGGAACCGGGCTACCGAGGGAATCCAGCACCCTACCCTGCACGGCGCCGGTGGTTTCGACCTGGGCGGCGGCCGGCGAAGCGACCGCCACCGACGTGACGACTGCGGCCAGCGCGACGACCGGCCCCGACAGGGCGACTACGGCCGTAGCGGCGGCCGCGACGACGCTCTTCGTACGCATCTTCTTTCCTTTCGCACTTCCACTCCGCTTTGTCCTTCCAGCCGGGGAACGGACCGACCGCGAGCCGCCAGCCGCTCAGAGAGGTCGGATCCTCCACCACCTGGGAGGTTGGCAAACGCGTGGGGCCGCTCCATCAGTTCGTCGTAGGGCAGCAGGTGGGCGTACTCGCCGGGGGCGTCTCGGAGCGGGATGAAGCGGTGCTCCCCCGGGGGCGTCAGCCGGGCGGCGAGCGCACCGACAGCGCGGGGCGGCAATACGCTCTCATCGCCGTCCCGATGAAGAACGGCTTTCTCGTCGTCGAACCGGAACGATCCGTAGACGACGGCCCCGGCCGGTGAGGGAACGACCCGGCCGGGGTGGCCGGATGTGCCGTCGGCCACGGCGGAGCCTCCCTGATCGCTTCAGGATGCCTCTCTTATACCAGATTTGACAGTCTGGTTTACAGGGTGCCTGCCTGGAGACATGCCCCCCTGCCCCGCAGCTTCGCGGACCGGCACGGACACCGTCCGGTGGGCCTGAGCGCGCCTCCCGTCAGCTCGAAGTCGGAGCCTCGCCTCCCCTGACATCGGGCCGGCTCTCGCCTCGAAAACCGCCCTTAACCGCCGGAAAACGGCTGTTCTGCGCCTTTCAGGGATTCAGAAGGTCTTCATAAGGAGTTCAGACCCGATCGGGCGCACCGTGGCTTCAACGCTCACTCGAACCGGAGGAAGCCACGATGCGCAACAACGAGGATGCAAACGGACGAGCCAAGCTCACGGGGCTGGCGGTCGGCGCGGCGGTATTGCTCGCGGCATCTCCGGTTCTCGCGCAGGACGATCCAACGCCCGTCCGTGCGATCGATGAAGCGGGTCGCGCCGCCGCCGCCCTGAACATCGGGTACTTCGACCGCGCCGGGCTGCCGGCCGCGGTCGTTGCCGCGATGCAGGCGGAGGTCGAGCGACTGCTCGGCCGGCTCGGCGTTGCGGTAACGACCCTCGATGCGACGGCGCTGATGAGCAGCGACAACCTGCCGAGCGGCACGTTGCTGAATATCGTCGTCTGGAATCGCCTGCCCGAGGCCTGGGGGCTGAAGAGCCATACCATGGGCGTGTGCCCCGACAGCGGCAGCTTGCCGCGCAATGTCTACGCCTTCGAGCCCGCAATCCTCGAGGAGCTCGGCCTGGCCAACAAGGGGTTCGACGCCATGCGCACGGAAGACGTCGGCCGCGCCTTCGGCCGCGTCGTGGCGCACGAAGTGATCCACGCCTTCGCCACCTTCGCCGGGGAGGACCGGCACCGCGGCAACGGTCTGATGGGTGAGTCGCTCGATCGCGACACGCTGTTGCGGCCGGGTATCGGCGTCGACGAGCGCTCGGGAAGCGCCTTCCGCGCCGGACTGGCGAAAGCGAGCGCTACGCTATGAGGGCCTTGCCGCCGCGATCCGCCCCAAGAAAAGCTCGGGGCCCCTGCCCCCCTTAGTGGCAAGAGCCCCGTAGCATTCGCCGAGGGAGGGTTGGCAACCTCGGCGCTCAACACCGTGGTCGAAAGGCCACGATGCTTTCCCGTTGCCAGGTTGCCTCGGACCGAACAGAGGCGGTCCTGCTGAGCGGCCTCGAGGGCCTGACAAACACCCGCTTTCTCGGGCCCTGAGAGCTGCTCATGGGGATCCTCAGGAGGCCCCAAACTCTATACTCGGACCGAGTTATACAAGTTTTTGGAGGAAGAATCCAGCCATTTGTATTCGCGCACTCCTCCTCGGGTCAAAAGCCCCCTATTCGGCCGATCTGGCCCGGTTCACATCGCCTGCCGGCGGGAAGTAGTTGGCACATCGATTGCAAGTTCAGAGCTTCGAATCGTCGCCGTTCCGGCCCGGCATCAAGTGTCCGTTGGGTCTGCTTCCCACTCGACCGCGGCCCCCCTTAGTTCGACGACACAGCTACAGGAGGGCAGTGGTATGACGCTTCCCATTCGATGGCGATGCCTGCTCAGCGTGGGCCTCGCCCTGATCCTGCTGGCGTACGCATCCCCGGCGTCCGCCCAGCGTGATACCGGTGTGATGGTCGTGCGGGCCGTCGATCCGGACGGCGCGGCGCTACCGGGAGTTCAGGTAGTGGCGTCGGGTCCGGTGGGCACGCAGACGCAGTACACGGGTATCGACGGTTCGGCCCGCTTCCCGGGCCTTTATCCGGGCCCGTACACCGCCACGTTCAGCCTCGACGGGTTCAAGACCGTCATCCGCGAGGGCCTGGTGATCCAGGCGCAGCGGACGGTGGCGTTTGACCTGACGATGGAGCTGGCGTCGGTCGAGGAGACCATCACGGTAACGGGCGAGAGCCCGGTGGTGGACGTCAAGAGCACGAACATCGCGGGTCTGTACACGGACGACCTGATCGACAAGACGCCGACGGCGTCGGGGATCTGGGCGGGCGTGCTGGACCACGTGCCGGGCGTGATGAGCTCGCTGGACGTCGGCGGTGGTGATTCGGGTCAGCAGACCTCGCCGCGGGCGTGGGGCTCGGAGACGACCAACAACTCGTACAACGTCAACGGTGGAGACACCACCGATCCGGCGGCAACGGGTGCATCGTCGTCGTACTTCTCGGTCGGCTCGTTCGAGGAGGTATCGGTGTCGCTGGCAGGCCAGGACATCGAGATTCGCACGCCGGGCGTGAACATGAACATGGTCGTGAAGTCGGGCAGCAACGACTGGCACGCCGGTGTGAAGTACTTCTACGAGGGCGAGGGCCTGGTATCGAGCAACGTCGATGACGAGTTGCGGGCCCAGGGCATCGAAGAAGGCACGCCGAACGAGCTGCTGTCGGACCTCGACATCCAGGGTGGCGGACCGATCTGGCGCGATCGCGCCTGGTTCTTCGTCGACTACTGGGACTTCGAGATCAAGAAGGTCATTCTCGGCCTGGTCGAGCGCGACGGCACCGAGCTGCGCGACTGGACGATGAACTTCAACGGCCAGATCAACGACAACAACAAGATCTCGGGCCGCTACATCAACACGGTCAAGTACCGCAACAACCGTGACGCGTCGCGCAGTCGGCCCTACCTGGGCCGGATCCAGGACTCCTCGACCCACATTCCGCAGCTCCAGTGGCAGTCGGTGATCAACCAGAACGTCTTCACCGACGTCCGCTTCTCGACCGTGCGCTCGAACTTCCCGCTCGTACGGCGCGATAACGCCAGCTCCAACCCGCTGCTGTGCTACCCCGACGGAACGGCGGGTTCGGAGACGGAATGCTACGTCAACCGGCCGGCGTTGTACGACTTCACCGAAGGTGATTACGTGCCGCGTCCGTCCAACCCGGCGTCGGAGTTCTTCGACGAGCGCGATACCGATTCGCTCAACGGCACCACCTCCTGGTACGTCACCGGCGAGGACGTCAGCCACGACATCAAGTTCGGTGGCAACTACCAGTGGATCAACTACTTCTCGCCGTCGAACAACCCCAACGGCCACCGGCCGTACGTGCGGTCGAGTCTTGTCGGTGACCCCGACGAGGATCCGAACAACAACCCGAACTGGGCGGTCGGCGTGCCGGTCGAGGTGCGGCTGTACAACCAGCCGATCGCCGGCGCCGACGGCGGCAGCCCGGACTGCTTCGTGCTCAGCACGTCCGAGTGCTGGTACCCGAACAACGCCTACCAGATCAAGGGACGCGCCTACGGGCTGTTCTTCCAGGACACCATCACCATCGCCAACCGGTGGACGGTCTCTGCCGGGCTGCGCTGGGACGAGTCCTACAACTGGAATCCGGCGCAAAACCGCCTGGATTCCCCGTGGTGCAACCTGTCCCCGGCACTGCAGTTCCCGGAGTATTTCTGCGGCGGCAGCTTTCCGGAGCAGGAGCGGCCGTTCACCTACAGCAACTTCACGCCGCGGATCGGTGTTATCTACGACATCCTCGGCGACGGTCGCTGGGCGGCGAAGTTCAACTACGCCCTGTATACCGAGCAGCTCGGTACCTACGGCGCCGGTAGCACGAACGTCAACGGCACCGGCCGCGAGGACTGGAACTGGACCGACGCCAACGGCGACGGGCAGTTCCAGTACGGTGAGCAGACCACCTTCCGCGATCGTTCGTTCCCGGGCCTGGGGACGTCGTTCGATCCGGAGTACACCTCTCCGATGGTCTCGGAGATCACCTTCGGGCTCGAGCATGAGGTCTTCGACAACGTCCTGTTGTCGGTGACCGGCATCTTCCGCGGCAAGTACAACGCCGACGGCTACGTCAACATCGGTCGCCCGTGGGGGCCGATGCTCGACAACCCGCTGTGCCAGGCGGAGTGCACGCCGACCTTCACGGACGGCTCTCCCCGTCCGCTGGAGGATCCGTGGGCACCGGTCCAGACAGTCGATCCGGGCAACGACGGCATCATCGGCACGGCCGACGACGGCGGTCCGATCACGGTCTGGGCGCTGGATCCGGAGACCTTCGGGACCAGCAACACCATCGTCACGAACACCGATGACTGGGGTCTGCCGGGCAAGACCGACTACAAGGGCGTGTCGTTCGTCGTGTCGAAGCGCTGGTCGGACAACTGGCAGTTGCTGGCGAGCTACGACTACGGTCGCGGCTACTCGGAGGGCAGCTACGGGGCGACCAGCCCCAACGAGTGGTTCAACGACCGCCGCCAGGAGGTGTACGGCTCGCGGCCGCACATGTTCAAGGTGACGGCCAACTACCTGATCGCCGAGCCCATCGGCGTCAACCTCGGAGGATTCATCCGCGCCCAGAGCGGTGAGCCGGTGCGGGCGCAGTACAGCTACTCCAACACGGTCATCGAGCCGCCGAACGGCCCGTTCGAGGACCAGTCCAACACCACCATCTACGTCGACGCCCGGGGCGAAGGCAACAACGGACGCCCGGAGCGCGAGGATTTCGTCACCATCGTGGACTTCCGCGCTGAAAAGCAGGTGACGATCGGCCGCTACGGCGTGCTGCACTTCTACTTCGACGTATTCAACCTGTTCAACGCGAACACGGTGACCGAGTTCCGCTGGTGGCTCGGAAGCCGCTATCAGGAGATCTACGACATCCTGCCGCCGCGCGTCATCCGACTCGGCGGCGCGTGGGACTTCTAGAGACCTGAGCCGTGTGGGCCGGCCGGCGCTGAGGCGCCGCCGGCCCGGCACGGCGGCCGGGCGCCACGCGGCGCGCCGGACGCCATGGAAACAAACCGGGGAGGCGCCTCGGCGCCTCCCCTTCTTTGTTCCGTCCGCTGCCGGGAACCTCTTGCAGGTGTGCAGTGGGGCAATCGTCCGTCGTCGAGAGCTGCGACGGCCTCTACAATCAATTCATGAAGCCCTTCGAAACCCTCGACGTCTTCACGACCCCTGACGGCCAGCGGCTGACGCTGCACCACCGCGACGGTGATTACTCCATCCATCTCGACGGGCACGAGCTCATGTCGACCCGCGTGCACGGTTCGGAGACGGCGCTGGGCAAACTGGCGTGCCGGCCGCTGGGCAACGTGCGTGCGCCGCGCGTGCTGATCGGTGGGCTCGGTCTGGGGTTTACCCTCGTGGCGGCGCTGGAGGTGCTGCCCCGCGAAGCCGAGGTCGTGCAGGCGGAGGTCTTCCCGGTGGTACTCGAATGGCACCACAAGCACCTACAGAGCCTCGCGGTGCCGCTGGATGACCCACGCGTTCGCATCCACATCGGCGACGTGGCACGGCTCATCGCCCGCCACGAGGGGCCTCGCTTCCACGCCATCCTCCTGGACACCGACAACGGGCCCGACGCGACCTGCGTCGACAGCAACGTCTCGTTGTACGACGACAGCGGCGTCGCGCTCACCCGTGCGGCTCTCGAGCCGGGCGGAACTCTGGCGGTATGGTCGGCGCACCGCGAACCGACCTTCACCCGTAGGCTCCGGCGTGCCGGCTTTCGCGTGCGGGAAGAAATCGTTCGCGGCCACGGCCGCAAGGGGCCGCGCCACACGATCTTTCTGGCGCGGTCATAGCGGGACACCGAAACGCGGTCGCGACGCCAGGTATCTCAGGATGTCTTTTGCTCGCTGCCAGCCCTCAAGGCCCCGAACGCGCGGCGTCTGCGACGGGGACAGCGCCGGCCTTGGAACCCGACCGGAAAACGGCGAGAATCTCTCCATGTCCTCGTACCGCTCATATCGTGACCGCGCGCTGAAGCTTTTCCCGTGGGTGTGCGCTCGTTGCGGGCGCGAGTTCACGTACAAGAACCTGCGCCAACTCGATGTCCACCACAAGGACCACGACCACACCAACAACCCGCCGGACGGCAGCAACTGGGAGCTGCTGTGCATTTACTGTCACGACGACGAGCACTCGCGCCACGAGACGGCCAAGGCCTACGGAAAGCCGACGACCGGGCGCCGGGCCGAACGCTCGACCTACAAGCCGTTCGCGGACCTCGAGAAGCTGCTGAAACCGGACGAGTAGCGCTCCCCTGACGCCCCAGCGCGGCCTACCGCGCCGGCAGCCGGCAGCGGCGCCTGACCGCCAATGGAGAAAGCAACGTGCGCCGCGCGCACCGAGCTCGGAGCGTACTGCGGGCGGGCTGGTCGAACGGGGCCGTGGGTAGGTCGACGGGTTGGGGGGAACGTCGATGCTGCCCTTCGCGTGAAGGTGCGCGGTATCTGCGGAACGGCTCGCGCCGATC
>CBDUAS010000213.1:0-6911 GCA_965365185.1 uncultured bacterium
CAGCGGCCGGCATCGAGGCCGTGCCCGCCGCGGACTGACGGCGAACGTGCGGCGACCGGCGGCGACCGGCGCACTGGTTCTCGCTCTCCTGGCTCTCACGTTCACGGCCTACAGCGCTCGCTTTTCGCTCGATTTCCGCATCTTTCATGACGCCGGCGCCAAGATCCTGGCCGGTAATCCGCACGTGTACCCGGAAGATCGGACCCCTCCCGAGAATCTGGCTCCGTTTCACGTCTATCGTCTACCGCCGGTGGCCGCGGTCCTTTTCGCTCCCGCCGCACTGCTGCCGCTGGAGCTGTCCGCATTCCTGTTCGGCCTGTTGAAGCTTGCCGGCCTGGTCAGCATCGTCTTCATGGTGCTGCGACTGAGAGGGCAGGGCCGGCAGCACATCGGGAAGATCCTGTTGCTGTCCCTGCTCGGCGTCGGCGGGTATTTCGTCGAGGAGTTTCGTAACGGCAACATGCACCTTCTCGTCCTGTGGATGATCGTTGCCGCGACCTACTTGGCGGAGCGAGGGGAGAGCATCCGACCGGGTTTTCTGCTGGCGCTGGGCGCCGGCTTCAAGCTCACACCGTTGGTCTACGTACCCTACTTCCTGTTGCGTCGCCGCTGGCTGCTGTGCGCGGCGACGGTCGGGTTTCTTGTTCTGCTGTCGCTGTTGCCGTTCGTCATCTTCGGCGTCGAGGCCGGCGGCGAGATGCTGGATGCCTTCGTCGAGATCACACTGCAAAAGACCGTCGACCCCCACAACTACTCCATGCGCGGCGCCATCCTGAAGTACCTCACCGCGCTCGACGTGGAAGAGCCGAAGTACGGCAAGATCAACGTCCTGTCGCTGAGTGAGAGCCAGGCGAATTGGCTGTGGCTCTCTCTGGTGGCGATTGTCGGTTCGGTGCTCCTCGTATCCACGCGCGGGCCGGTGCGTGACCTCACGAGCCGTGCCTCGGGTGCTCGCTTGGGCACGATGGGGGCGATCGACGGGCCGACGCGGACCCTTCTGGAAGTCTCTTTGTGGACCACGGGTTTGTTGCTGGCGTCGCCGCACACGCAGCGGCTCTGGTTCACCAGCCTCTTCTTTCCCTTCGCCGTCATGCTGGCGATGGTCGTCGACGCGCCGGAGGATCCACGCCGTCGCTGGATCTACGCGGCGGTCGGAGTTTCGTTTCTCGTCAGCACGCTGTTGCCGCCGCTGCTCCCGGGTCGCGAGATGGCCCTCGCTTACGAGGTGCGCTCGCCGTACCTGTTTGCCACGGGCTTCGTCTTCGCCGTTCTCGCCTGGTTGCTCCGCGCCGGCGCCGTGGCCGGTGCTCCGGCTCAGAAGCGCACGACGTGCTCGGATTCGCCCTCGGCGAAGTAGAAGGTCCGCTGCGTCTCGTCGGGAAAGCGGACGAACTTGAAGATGTTTCGCTGGTCGTCGAAGACGTCGAACAGCAGCGTGTTGCGCACCTCCAGCGGGTTCGCCGTGCCCGGCGCGCGATACTGCACCAGCACCCACCAAACCCGTTCCCGATCGAGATCGTCCTCGCCGCTGTCCAGTAGCGCGGCTTCGAGGTTCTGCCCGGCCACCCGGATGCGGAGGTTTTCGCGCACGTAGCGCATCACCAGGGCGTCGGCCTCGGCCCCCGGCTGCAGCGGTACCGACGGGGCGCCGACGATCGGCCCGAGCGCCCGCTCGAGGTCGTCCTTGAAGAAGCGAATCCGCCCGGCGATCAGCGAGCCCTCGACGGCGAGGTCGCCGTAGGCGATGTGGAGATCGTGCGCCGGTGGCGTGCGCGTCGCCGGCGCCGCGGAGCCAGGTGAGAGCGCGGCGGCGAGCAGGCCGCACGCGACCGTGACGACGACCGAGCGCACGTCAGTCCCCGATCACCGGTGTCTTCCAGACGTTGTTGTCCCGGTTGATGTCGGCGAACGCCTCGTCGGGATCGATCACCACCTCGATGATCTGTTGATCGGCAAAGAACCCTTTCGTGAAGGTGATCTCGTTGTGTCGCCAGACGTCGACCGGAAGGTCGAAGCGAGTCTTGGTGCCGTCTGCGTAGGTTACGGCGATTTCCAGCGGCATCATCAGGCCGCCGACGTTGTCGACCTTGATGCGGTAGTAATAACGCCCGTGCTCGCTGGAGCCGACGAGCTCTTCGGCGTCCTGGGCAGTCACCGAGGAGATCGCCTGGTCGGTGAAGTGGGTGGTGTAGAACCAGCCGCGCCAGAACCAGGCCAGGTTCTCGCCCGCCGCCTCCTCGATGGAGCGGAAGAAGTCCGCCGGCTGCGGCTGCTTGAAGGCCCAGTTCTTGGCGTAGCCGCCGAAGGCGCTGTCGAAGACCTCAGGCCCGAGGATGTGCTCGCGAAGCATCTGCAGGCCGGTGGCCGGCTTGGCATAGCCGTTGTTGCCGAAGTCCTTATGGATCAGGTCCGACTCGGTCATGATCGGTACCTGATCCGGGTCGCTCATGTACTCGACGATGAACGGCGCCGGCCCGCGGCGACTCTGGTAGGTGCAGTCCTCGGTTTGCGTCCACGCGCCGCCGCAGTACGTCTTCGCGTAGTCCTGCTCGCCGTAGTACTGCACGAACGTATTCACGCCTTCGTCCATCCACGTCCACCTGCGCTCGTCCGAAGCGACGATCATCGGGAACCAATTGTGCCCCACCTCGTGGATGGTGACGCTGATCAACGCCCGCTCGACGTCCTCGGAGTAGGTACCGTCGGGTTGCGGGCGCGCCCCGCAGAAGGCCACCATCGGATACTCCATGCCTCCTTGCGGCCCGTTCACGTTCACCGCTTTCGGATACGGGTAGGGGAACGCCATGCGGCCGTAGCTCTTGAGCGTCTGCAGCGTCGCCCGGGTGGAGACCTTGTCCCAAAGAGGCATCGCTTCCTTGGGGTAGAGCGAGTGGACCTTGATGAGGCGGTCGTCGCCCGGGTAGCGGTACCCAGCAGCATCCCAGACGAAGGCACGCGAGGAGACCCAGGCGAAGTCGCGAACGTCCTCGGCGACGTAGTGCCATGTGACCATGCCGTCCTGGACGGGACGGGCGGCCGGGTCACCGACCTCGTCGGCGGTGACGATGAAGCTCGGCTCCTCGGTGCGGTAAGCGGCTTCGAGCCTTTCCATCTGCGTCGGCGTCAGCACGTCCGTCGGGTTCTGCAGGATGCCGGTGGCGTCGACGATGTGATCCCACGGTACGGTCACCTTCACGTCGTAGTTGCCGAAGTTCAGGTAGAACTCGCCACGCCCCATGAACTGCTCGGTCTGCCAGCCGTTGACGTCGTCGTAAACGCTCATGCGCGGGAACCACTGCGCCATCTCGTAGATCCAGCCGTCGTCCACCAGCTCCTTGCCGCCGCGCCCCCGATCGGGCACCGGAAACGACCAGTCGATCTCGAGCTCGAGCTGCTCACCGGCCTGCAGCGGCTCGACCAGCTCCACCCGCATGACCGTGTCGTTGATGCGGTACGCGGCGTCGACGAGCCGGCCGTCGTGCACGAGCTGGACGCGCTGGAGCGTGTAGCCGCCGTCGAACGGCTCCACGCCGACGAAACGGCGGAACGCCTCGCTCACCTCCTCGGCGAGTGCGCTCTGGACTCGATAGCTGCGGCTGTGCTCCAGGGACCGCACGTTCTGGTCGAGCTGCATCCAAAGGTAGTCGAGCCTGTCCGGAGAGTTGTTGTGATAGGTGATCCTCTCGGAGCCGTGCACTACGTGCGCCTCGGGGTCGAGGGTCGCCTGGATGACGTAGTCGGCGCGTTGTTGCCAGTACATGTGCCCCGGGCCGCCGGCGGCGTTGCGATACACACTGGGATCGGGCCATTCGAGGATGGGGCGGAACATCGAGTTGTTGGTCTTGGTCTCGTCGGCATGGCGCCACTGCTGGCCGTGCGCGGCGGCGCTGAGCAAGACGGGCGCAAACAGGGCCAGGGCAAGAGCCACCACACCGGCTCGACGCAGGAACACGCTCATGGGATTCATCCTCGGATCCGAAGAAGACAGGTGTCGACACTGCGAGAATAAGAGGTGGATAGCCGATTAACAAGAAACGTGTGAAGTAGTGGATCTTGCGCCACACGGAACCACGGCAGGGGGATGTCCGGCTACAGCGGTAGTCGGTCCCAGGCGAGAAAGAGTGCCAGGGCGCCTGAAGGTGCCGAGAGCGCCGCAACCCATGCCTCCTGCGGCAGGCGAAGGAGCCTCGTGGCGCCAGCGGTTGCGGCCAGCACCAAGAGAACGATGACAACCTGACCGACCTCGAGGCCGACGTTGAACGCGAACAGCGGCCAGGCGACGGATGCCTCCGCCCCGAGGGCGGCCCGGAGGAAGTTCGAAAACCCCATTCCGTGGATGAGCCCGAAGCCCAGGGCGAGCAGGTAACGGGTGCGGCGCGCCGCCGAGGATGTCTCATCCGCCGCGGCCGGGGTCCTCTCGGGAGCGGCCGGTGAGGTCCGCCCCCGCATCGACATGTCGTCGCCCGCGGGGCCCGCCGTGCCACCGGCCCGGAGAACAGCACCACGCCTGATTTGCGCGAGATTGACGGCCGCGGTCACGAAGATCGTCACCGGGATGAGGAACTCCACCAGGTCTGTCGGTATGCGGATCAACCTGAGAGTGGCGAGCGCCAGCGTGATCGAGTGACCGACGGTGAAAGCGGTCACCAGCGCCAGGACTCGGCGCCATTGTCGCGGCACGTACGTCGCCGTCAAGGCAACGATGAACAGGATGTGGTCGTATCCGCGCGGGTCGGCGATATGCTCGAAGCCGAGGCGGAGAAATACGAGGAACTCGGAGCCCATGCGGGGATGAGGTTCGTCAGCGGCGGCTCTTCTGCAGAAACGGCACACCTTTCGTCATCCACTCCGGCGCCGGCGCGTCCTTCAGGTAATGGTTGAAGAACTCGAAGTAGCGGATCGTCAGGTCGCGGCGATTGGCCATGCGGCGCAGGCCGTGCCCTTCGCCCGGGTAGGCGAGCAGGATGGCCGTCTTCCCGTTCAGGCGCAGGGCGTTGTAGAAGCCGAGGCCGTTCTGGAAGGCGACGGTGGGATCGTCGGTTCCATGCATGATCAGGAAAGGCTGCTTGGCGTCCGGTGCGTGGGTGATCGCCGACTCGGAACGATACAGCTCGGGGTTCTCCCACGGCGTGACGGCCTCGCGCCCCTGGCCGTACAGATAGTAGTTGTGGCCGTTGTTGCCGCTGCCGCCGTCGATGTTGTACGTCCAGCCCCAGTTCTGGTTGAAGTCGGAGTACAGGTCGGTGACGCCGGCCCCCATGCCGACGGCGGCGAACAGGTCCGAGCGCACGCCGATGAAGGCGGCGCCCTCGCCGCCGTAACTGTGCCCGGTGACGGCAATGCGCTCCGGATCGACGTAGCCCATCTCGATGACCTTGCGCACCGCTGCCTCGACGCACTCGAGCATGTCCGAGTGCGATGCCCCGGTGCGGAAGTGGATGTCCGGCAGCATGGTGATGTAGCCCTCGCTCACCGCCTGGATGGGCGATGAGCCCATGCCGCTCAGGTACGAGGGGGCGGAGTAACGGTGCAGGTTCTGCGAGCTCTTCTCGTAGAACGTCACGATCATCGGCCGCTTCTCGCCCTCGACGTAGTCGTCGGGTAGCGCCAGGATGCCCTGCAGACGCACGCCGTCGTTGTTCTCGAAATCGAACAGGACACGGCGGCCCCACAGGAACTCGGCCTGCTGTGGGTTGGCATCGGTAATCTTGCGCGAGTCGGCGAAATCGGGGCCCGAGATCCGCAGGTCCGGAAACTCGGAGAAGGTCTGGCGGGTGAAGAAGAAGGTCTCGGCGTCCCGGGCCCGGCGCGGCGTCGAGAACGAGGCGTCTTCGTAGATGATCTCTGTCAGCTCACCGCCATCGAGCTCGTAGAAGCCGGCCAGCTTGGTCCATTGGCCGTAGGCCGACAGCGTGATCGGCTCGCTCAGGTCGATCCTCCGTGGCCGGCCGCCCCGGCCGCCCCGACCTCCACCGCCGCCGGTTTGCTCATCCGGCACGGGATCGATGTAGCGGAAGCGGATCTCGCTCTCGGCGCCCACGCCGTTGGTGAGGTTGCGTGCGTCCGCGCCGTCGTACGGTAGCAACCATAGGTCGTAGCGGTGCTGCATGACCACGCCGCTGCCGTCCGCGGCATAGCCGGCGACGCCGTACGAGGGCTTGGGGCCGGCGCGGTCGAACTCGGTATTGACGAAGCTCGGTGCCGCACTGCCGCCCAGCGTGCCGTGCGTGCCGGTATCCAGGTGGTACGCCCGGACCTGGTCGTTGTCCCAGTACAGGTAGTGGCGGCCGTCGGCCGAGAAGCCGAGCAGATGGGCACCGATGAGCTTGTTGTCGAGCATCAGCGTACGCTCGCCGGTCGTCGTGTCGACGCGATAGATGTCGGCCCTGGGCGGCAGGTAGTCGCTGACGTAGGCGCGGGCGTCGCGACCGATCGCCCACTTGCCGTCTTCGGCGACCACGAGGTCGCGCATGGTCTCGTAGGCGAGCTTGATATACGCGCCCTTGGCGACGTCGAAGGCCTGACGATAGGTGAAGTTGCGGTCGGCGTCGGCCTGCCGAATCTGGCGTGATTGGATGCGTTCGTCGATGGTGTTCCAGATGTCGACGTTGGCGACCTCGTCCTCCTCCTCCTCGTCCTCTTCCTCCTCGGGCTCCGCGACCTGCTCTTTCATGCCGAAAAAGACGCGCTCGTTGTCCTTGCTCCAGCTCACGGTCCCGCGCTCGCTGACGACCCAGCCTTCGGGAAAGTCGGCGGCCGAGGACGGGTCGAGGATCACCGGGGCAGCGGGTGCCGAGCCGGCACCCAGGCTGTTGCTGGTCGTGGTAAATCCGGCCAGCCTGCTCCCACAGGAAGCCGCGAAAAAGGCGCTGATCGAATCCTGGGGTTATACGGTTGTGCCGATCTCGGCA